>JANNMQ010000260.1:0-5694 GCA_031398045.1 Rubrivivax sp. | reverse complement strand
CCAGACCCTGTTCACACACATCGCCACGCGTGAAGACACGCAAGCGATGGCCGATGAGCTGTTTGCCGTGGTCGGCAGCGGCGCGGTGAAAATCCGCATCGACCAGCGCTACCCGCTGGCCGACGTGGCGCAGGCGCACCGCGATTTGGAATCGCGCAAAACCACGGGTTGTACGGTATTGCTGCCCTGAGCAGCGGCTGGCGGCCCTGCCTGTCGGCCGCTGCAGAACGCGCGAAACTGTACCGCGTACCGCGGCTGGAAGATGCCCCTGTTGCCCCGCCACAATGGTGCAGGAGGGTTCAGCTTCCGTCGCGAGCAGCCCGAGCTTGGTCCGACTACCGCAGACGTACACCCGTACGTCGAGGAACGCAGGGCCAAGCTCGGGTTGCGCAGCAGGAAGATGGGCCTGCCTGAGTGAGCTTTATTGCGCGAACTTGTAGTCGGTCTTGGCCTTGCTGCGCAACTCTTCCTGGTAACGCTGCAGCTGCACCTGTTCCAGGCGCTGCTTGATCTGGCCCTTTACATCGTCAAAGCCCGGAAAGTTGGCTTCGCGTGTGTCTTCGAGTCGGATGATGTGATAACCAAACTGGCTCTTCACCGGCTTTTCGGTCAGTTCGCCTTTTTTCAGCTTTGACAAAGCGCCGCCAAATTCGGGCACATAGCTCTCGGGTTTGGCAAAGTCGAGCTCACCGCCGTTTTCCCCGGAGCCCGGGTCTTTGCTGTGTTTCTTGGCCAGGTCCTCAAACTTGGCGCCGGCTTTCAACTGCGTTATCAGGCCCTGGGCTTCGTCCTCTTTTTCAACCAAGATGTGGCGAGCACGGTATTCAGTGCCGGCAGCCTGCGCCTTGAATTTGTCGTACTCAGTCTTCGCGTCGTTGTCGGTAACGGGGTTTTTCTTCTTGAAATCTTCAAACAACTCGCGGATCAGGATGCTTTGGCGGGCCAATTCCATCTGGGCACGGTAGTCAGGGCTGGTGGCCAGGCCACGTTTTTCAGCTTCCTGCATGTAAATTTCACGCAGCACCACCTGATCGCGCGCCTGGTTGCTCATTTCTGGCGAAATCTGCTGGCCCGCGCGCGCGGCCTGTTGCAACAGCTGTTCCACACGCGCCTTTGGCACGGCTTTGCCGTTCACGATGGCCACGTTTTGTGCCTGTGCAGCCAGCGGGGTCAACAAAAAAACCACGCCAAGGGTGAGCACTGCGCGCGCAGCCGGGTTGAGCAGATTCATGGTAGGAAACTTTCCTGGAGGATGCTGGGGGTAAAGGGGAGCGCACCTAAGCTGACACGGTATTGCAGGTGCAAAGGTCGCTGTCGACAACGCTGTGGGGCAGGGGCTGGAAGACAACCCAGGCAGGCCTTGCCTGCGGGTGCGGAAGTCAAGCCTCGCCGGGCGCTTTGGCGACGATGGCCAAAGCATGCACGCGCTGAGCGCCAAGAGAACCCAAAGAATCATACACAAGCCGGTGCCGGGCCACGCGCGACAGCCCTGCGAAGCGGCTGGCCCTGATGGTGACGCTGTAGTGGCCGCCCTCGCGGGCACCGGCGTGGCCGGCATGCAGGTGGCTGTCGTCCTGCACCAGAAGTTCTTCGGGCTGCAGGGCTGCTTGCAAGCAGGCTTCGATGCTTTCGCGGTTCATGCACCGTCACCCGCTTCGGGCTTGAAGTCGATAGCCGCTGAATTGATGCAAAAGCGTTCGCCGGTGGGCTGGGGGCCATCTTCAAACACATGGCCCAAGTGGCTGCCACAGCGGTTGCATCGCACCTCCACGCGCACCATGCCGTGGCTGCTGTCAACTACCCTTTCAACCACCTCGCTGTTGATGGGCTTCCAGTAGCTGGGCCAGCCGCAGCCCGCATCAAACTTGGTGCCACTCTCGAACAGTGGGGTGCCACAGCCGACGCAGTTGTAGCGGCCGGCCGCGAAGTGATCCCAGTACTTGCCAGAAAAAGCGCGCTCGGTGGCTGCATGGCGAGCCACTTCGTACTGCATGCCATCCAGGCTCTGCCGCCATTCCTCATCGCTTTTTTTCACGGCATAGCGGGGGTCGTCGTGGGCGTGGGGCATGAGGCTGCTCGTTTCAAAATGAACAAGACTAGATTTTGACATTGGCACCGGTACCCATACCGGAACCCGTGCTGTCGCATCGGCGACAACACAAGTGCGCCATCCATGCTGCTTTTGGCTTGGCTTTTGGGGTAGTCCCTGAGCAGTAGGGCCTTCTACTTCAGCTACCTTCCAACGCTGGTTGTCTACATCATTCTCTGGAGACTTTGCCCATGCACGTTACCCGTTGCCTCTTCGGCGCTTCTGTTGCAGCCACCGCCGCGCTCAGCACCAGCCTGGTTTTTGCGCAGGCCGGCCAAACCGTCAAGATCGCTTTTATCGACCCACTGTCGGGCCCCTTTGCCAACGTCGGTCAGAACCAGCTGAAAAGCTGGCAGTTCATGGCCGAGGACTTCAACAAGAAAAACGCTGCTGGCGTGAAGTTCGAGTTTGTCTCGTTCGACAACAAGGGCTCGCCCCAGGAAAGCCTGAACAGCCTGAAGGCTGCCATCGACCAAGGCATCCGCTACGTGGTGCAGGGCAATGGCTCGGGTGCGGCGTTGGCCATTTCGGATGCGGTGACCAAACACAACGAACGCAACCCCGGTAAAGAGGTGGTGTTCTTGAACTATGCGGCGGTTGACCCCGACCTGACCAACAGCAAGTGCTCGTTCTGGCACTTCAGGCTTGACGCCGACACCACCATGAAGATGGAAGGCCTGACCAGCTTCATGAAGGACCAGCCCGAGATTAAGAAGGCCTACGTCATCGGCCAGAACTATTCGCACGGTGTGCAGGTGGAAAAGTATTTCCGCGAGGGCATTGCCCGCAAGCGGCCCGATGTGCAGGTGGTGGGCTCAGACTTGCACCCCATTGGGCAGGTAAAAGACTTTGCGCCTTACGTGGCCAAGATCAAGGCCAGCGGTGCTGATTCGGTGGTCACTGGCAACTGGGGCCAAGACCTGACGCTTCTGGTGAAGGCGGCGAAAGATGCCGGACTGAATGCCAACTTCTACACCTACTACGCGGTGACCAGTGGTGTGCCCACGGCCATGGCAGCAGGCGTGGGTGGCAAGGTGCGGGTGGTGGCTATCGGCCACAACTCGGTGCCGGGCACTGCAGCCCGCTTGCAAGACGCCTACAAGGCCAAGTTCAACGACGACTGGTACACGCTGCAGACCTACACCGGTCTGGCTTTGTTGTCAGCGGGTATGGCGCAGGCCAAGACCACCGAACCAGTGGCCGTGGCCAAGGCCATGAGCGGTATCAAGTTTCAGGGACTGACCGGTGAACTGGAAATGCGCAAGACCGACCACCAGTTGCAGCAGCCGCTGTACATCACCGAATGGCGCAAAGCCGACGCCAAGAACAAGTACAGCGTGGAAAACACAGGCTTCAATTTCCAGGAAGTGCGGGCCATGCCGTCCTATGTGTCGAGCACGCCCACGTCGTGCCAGATGAAGCGGCCGGCCTGATCACGGGCTGAGGCGCAGGGCAGCGCGGTTGCCGGTGTTGCCGGCAGCGCGCTGTTTTCACTTCTTGTCAGCGCTGCGGCAGGCGTCACACCAACGATGGATGTTTCCTACTTCCTGATCTCGCTGCTGAACGGCTTGTCAGTGGGGCTGCTGCTGTTCATGCTGGCTTCTGGCCTGACGTTGATCTTCAGCATGATGGGGGTGCTGAACTTTGCGCACGCCAGCTTCTACATGCTGGGCGCCTATGTGGCTTACACCATCACGCAGGCACTGGGGTTCTGGTGGGGGCTGCTGTTGGCGCCGCCCATCGTGGGTGTCATGGGTGCAGCTTTTGAACGTTATGCGCTGCGCCGAGTGCACAAGTTTGGCCATGTGCCCGAACTGCTGATCACCTTCGGTCTGAGTTACCTCATTCTTGAGCTGGTGGGCCTGATCTGGGGCCGCCAGGCGCTGAACTTCCAACCGCCGCTGTCCTTGCAAGGCCCTTTGTTCACCATCGTGGACCTGCCGACAGCGCTGCAGTTTGCCTGGGGCCCGCCACCTGCGGCCTGCGCCAGCACCGCAGGGGCCGTGTGCACGCAGTTCCCAGCGTTTCGTGCCTTCGGCATGGGGGTGGCGGTTCTGATGCTGGTGGCGGTGTGGTTGTTGCTCACCCGCACGCGCATCGGTCTGGTCATACAAGCGGCGCTGACCCACCCCGACGCTGTTGAATCGCTGGGCCACAACGTGCCGCGTGTGTTCATGCTGGTGTTTGGCGGTGGAACCGCACTGGCCGCTCTGGCGGGAGTGATCGGTGGTGCCTTGCGGGTCACCGAGCCTTCGATGGCACTGGCGGTGGGTGCTGTCGTGTTTGCCGTCATCGTGATTGGCGGTATGGGATCGCTGGCCGGGGCATTTGTGGCCTCAGTGGCGCTGGGCGTGATCGACAGCTTCGCGGTGGGCAGCGACAGTTCATTGGCCGATCTGTTCAAAAACGTGGGCCTCAGCATCACGCCAGACACTTTCGGCTACGTGATCTGGAGCGTCAAGATGAGCCAGGTGGCGGCCATCCTGCCTTATCTGTTTTTGGTGATGATCCTGATCTTCCGCCCCAAAGGCCTGTTCGGCACGAGAGAGGGCTGAGGATGGACATGAGACAAGACCTGCGTCTTGGCGAATGCCTGACGAAGAGTTGCGGCCTGCGGCCGCAGCCCGGCCTGGAGGGCTGATGAGCAAGTCACGCGCGGCAAGCAGCGACTACCACTTCAAACCCTACAACGTGGGGCGCTGGCTGGTCTGGGGCCTCTATGCCTTGGTGATGGTCGTGGCGCCGTTGCTGTGGGGCAGCAGCTTGTCGCTGACCATGCTGTCGCAGATTGGCATTGCCATCATCGCGTGCCTGGCCTTCAACATGCTGCTGGGCCAGGGCGGCATGCTCAGTTTCGGCCATGCTGTCTATTCAGGCTTGGGGTCGTTTTTTGCCATCCATGCACTGAACATGGCCACCAAAGGGCAGGTTGTTTTGCCTGTCAGTCTGGTGCCGCTGGTGGCCGGCTGTTTTGGTGGCCTTTTTGCGGTGCTGCTGGGTTTTGTCACCACCAAAAAAGCCGGCACACCGTTTGCCATGATCACACTGGGAGTGGGTGAACTGGTGGCCGCCATGGCGCTGATGTTTCCCGGCTTCTTCGGCGGCGAAGGTGGCATCAATGGCAACCGGGTCATGGGCGAGCCGTTTTTTGGCATCACCTTCGGGCCCCAGATTCAGCTCTATTACCAGATTGCCCTGTACACCTTTGTTTGCACCGGGCTGATGTTTGCGTTTACGCGCACGCCTTTGGGGCGCATGTTGAATGCAGTGCGTGACAACCCCGAACGGGTTGAATTCATTGGCTACAACACCCAGTATGTGCGCTACTTTGCCTTCATCGCCAGCGGCTTTTTCATGGGCATCGCCGGAGGTCTGTCGGCTTTGAACTTTGAAATCGTAACGGCCGAAGTGGTGGGCGCTACACGTTCAGGCGCCTACCTGTTGTTCACTTTCCTGGGTGGCGCGGTGTTCTTTTTCGGGCCCATTATTGGCGCCGTGTTGATGGTGCTGGCCTTGGTGCTGCTGTCTGAATTGACGCAGGCTTGGTTGCTCTACTTGGGCTTGGTTTTTACTTTCATGGTCATGTACGCACCCGGCGGCATCAG
>JANNMQ010000205.1:0-7962 GCA_031398045.1 Rubrivivax sp. | reverse complement strand
CAACTGCGCTTCCAGCGCCCGCAGCACGCGCAGCACACCCACGGGCTTGTCGCCACGTGTGTAGAAGGCCTGGATCTGGTCGGCGCTGATGGGCGCTTGCTCACGCGCCACCCAGTCGGCCAACGTGGCGCGCTGCACCGTCTCCAACAAGTGGCAGTGCAGTTCCACCTTGGGCTGCGCTCGCTGCGGCACCCGCAATTCACACACCGTCATGCCTCGGGTGTGGCGGCCCGGCAGTTCCCCGTCCACACGTGCCAGCGGCAGCTTGAACCACTCCGGGTGGTTCAAAATAATGCTGCCAGCTTTGCTTCTGCTTTTTCCGTCCATGCCCACCGAACCCATCGATCCCACGACACCGGCCGCAGCCCACCGCCCGATCAAGAGTTTTGTGCTGCGTGCCGGCCGCACTGCCAGCGGCCAGCAGCGCGCATTGACAGAACTGGGTCCGCGTTTTGTGTTGCCCTACAGCGCCACACCACTGGACACAGCGGAAGCTTTTGGTCGCAGCGCACCGCTGGTGCTGGAAGTTGGCTTCGGTATGGGCCAGGCCACCGCGCAGGTGGCGCAGGCCCAGCCGTGCACCAATTTCTTGGGTGTGGAAGTGCACCCACCGGGTGTGGGCGCACTGCTGAAACTGGTGGGTGAGCTGCAGCTGAACAACATCCGCATCGTGCAGCACGACGCAGTGGAGGTGCTGACGCACATGCTGGCGCCCAACAGCCTGGACGGCGTGCACATCTGGTTTCCGGACCCCTGGCACAAAAAGCGCCACAACAAGCGGCGCCTGATACAAAGCGCGCTGACATCGCTGCTGGCCAGCCGCCTGGCGCCAGGCGGCACGCTGCATTGCGCCACCGACTGGCAGCCTTATGCCGAGCAGATGCTGGAAGTGTTGGATGCCGAACCCTGGTTGGTCAACACCCTCACACCAGGTGGTTATGCACCCCGGCCTGATACACGCCCGCTGACCAAGTTTGAAGTGCGCGGCCAGCTTCTGGGGCACGGGGTGTGGGACTTGATCTACAAGCGCAAGGCGGCATGAAAGCGGTTTGAAAGCGGCGTTCAGCGCACCAGCTCGGCAATCAATGCCGGGTCGGCAACCCCCGTGGCCGGCAACCCCCGAATGACCTGCAGCTCACGCAGGCAGCGCGCCGATGCACCACCAAACACACCATCGGCCTTGATCGCGGCACCTTGGTCTGAAAGTGCCAGCTGTAGCAGCCGCACGTCCAGCCCGCGCACCAGCGGCTGAGCCTGCACGAGGGTGCGCGACCCCGGCGGTGGGCCTTCGTAGCAGCCCGGCGGCAGGCCATTCAAGGTCGTCAGCGAGATTTCTTCACCACGCACCACCAGGGGCAACGCCAGGCCCCACTGGTTCAGGTCTATCAGGCGCTGGAAGGCGTCCATGCGGTACACCGTGTTGTGCAAGATTTGCAGGCTGTGGTTTGCCAGCCAGCTTCGGCGCTGCTGCACATACGCTGCCACCCAGGCGCGTTGGCCCACCGTCGCTACGGGGCCCACGGCCTGCCGCGTGCGGTCGCGCAGACGGCTCCAAGAGCCATGCACCAGACTGTCGTACACCACCGCCACCGCAAGCGCCGAGCTAAGCCCTTCTCGCGCCGCAGCACGCAGCGCTGGCATCCAGAAGTGGGTGTGGAAAAAAAGGTCCTGGGTTTCCCGCATCACCGAGTCGTCGGCGCAAGCGCGCAACAAGTTGTGCAGCTGGTTGTCGTGGTCTATCTCAAGGCCAGCAGCGGCCACGCGCGGCAGCCAGGGCGCCAGCTTCGAAGCAAAACGGGCGCCCGGGTTGCCCACATATTGCTGCAGCAGGGCCAACAAGAGCCCCGAGCCCAGCGTGGTCTGCGAACGGCCATAGGTCAAACGCCCAGGGTCACCTTCCAGAACGGTGACCTGGCCGTAGTCACCCAGCACGTGGCCTGTCTCAAACAGGTTCACGATGGCCATCGCGGTACGCACCTGGTTGGGTGTCAGCTGCGGCATGGCCTCGACGGCCCGGCTTGCACCGCCTGCGCCCGCCCCTGTGGCGGCCGCGGCCGCTGCCGCTGCCGGTGGCGACAATGCCACCTCTCCCGTCAAAGCCCCCGCCATCGCTTCAGCGCGAGGCGAAAACGTGATCACGCACATGTCGGGCTTAACCGGGTGGGGGCTGCAGCCATGGACCGTGAAGTCGTTGTCCTCCAAGCGCTGGCGTGCAGATTCGCAATCGATGCAAGGAATGATGTGTTGGCCCATGGTGGGTGCTTTCAGTGGTGTGTGGTGGTGGCGCTGTCCCGGTCAAGCCGGCACCTTGGACCATTCGCAGAGGGTCGCCTTGTGCAGGCGCAAGCGTTCGGCGGCTTCTGTATCGCTGACATCCAAAAGCGACATGAAGCTGATGTACTTCTGGCGCCTGGCAGCGTCGCCTGCGGCGGCCCGGATGGCCGCAACGCCGCCCAGCGGGCCAAACATGTTCAGGGCTTCGGCGTTGGCCAACACGCGCTCAAAACGGGTGTCGAAGAGCTTGTTCGCACACACCAAGGCATCAAGGGCCAGTCGGCCCTGGCTGGCCTCTTGTTCGCGGAACTTCGCCACCCCGCCCATCGCCTGCTGGGCCTTGTCTTGAAACTGATCGCGAATGACTTTCAGCGCTGCCAGTTGCTCGGCCGCCTTGCCGGTGGCGAAGTACTGCTGCACGTCAAAGCGCAGCGTGGTCGCGGCGCCACTGGCGGCGCCTGCCGCAGCTTGGGCCACGCCGCTGTGGTTGGTGAAGCTGCCCAGCACTGACGTGTTTTGCAGCAGCTGGTCAACAGGTATCACCGCCAACTCTTTGCGTTTGTAGCCCAACGTGAAGGCGTTGGGCACCGGGCTGGTCGGCTCGAAGCACAGCTTCAGCCCCACACTGGTGGTGGTTCCAAAAAAAACAGCCTTGCGCGCCTCGCGCTGGTTTTGAGAAGCTTGATTTGAAACCTCAGCCAGCGGCGCTTTCCCATCGGCCGTGTTGGCCTTGTCGCTTTGTTCAGTGACGATCAGCGCAGCCTCACCGGTGGCAAATACCTGCCGCACTTCACGCCCCGGCCCCGTGCCTTTGCTTTCGATGGAGCTGGCCACCGGAAACACGCTGCCGTCGGCATAACGCGGACCGGCATAACCTTCCACACGGTCGTAGCCGATGCTGATGCCCGCCGGCACGGTGTCGGCATCGACGATGCTGGTGGATGTCTTGGTGATGAAGTAGACGCTGTCAGACGGCGACGCACAGGCAGCCAACATCAGCGCTGCAGCCAACAGGCTGTAAGCAGGCGCGGCGCAGTGCTGAAGCTTTGCAGAGCTCATCGGGTGTCTCCTGTGGGTGCTGGGCAAACCTGCGCTGGCGCGGCAGTGGGTGTGGCGAATGCTGCGCGCTGCAATGCTGCTTGCGCATCCACAATCTTGTGGTCCAAAAGATAGGCCAGGCTGCTGTCGTGCCAGCCAAGCACCACCGTTGCGCCCACTTCACTGCGCAGCATCGACAAGCCCAGTGCGCGCAACCGCAGACCCTGCCCGGCTGGTGCAGCCAGACCTTCAGGGCGCGGCAGAGTCAGCCAGACCAGGCCCAGCACATGGGTGCGGCCCTCGGCGTCCATTTGCACATGAGCGCAACCGCTGGCCAGCGTGGCAGCCAGCAACAGTGCAGGCCAAGCCCGGCGGCCCGATCGACAGTGATGGAGTGGGAACATGCGGGAGCTCCTGCGCCGCGGCCCAGCATGGGCGGCGCGGTGAGCTTCCTTTTAAACGCGGCGGCAAGTTCACCGCAAGCATCTCGCACGCCCAGGTGACTGCTTTTCGTGGGGGGTGTCATCAGGGTTGACGACAAAACCGCTCAAGCCTTCCAGTCCACCCACCCCAGGTAAGCCGTCAACAGCACCACGCCGCCAAACACGATGCGGTACCAGGCAAAAACCGTGAAGTCGTGTGTGGACACGTAGCGAATCAACCAGCGTATGCACAGCAGCGCGCTGAAAAACGCAAACACCAGGCCGACGCCAAACATCGGCAGGTCGGCCATCGACAGCAGTTCGCGCTGTTTCAGCACCGAATAGGCGCCGGCACCCATCAAGGTGGGGATGCCCAAGTAAAAACTGAACTCGGTGGCGCACTGGCGCGAAAAGCCAAACAGCATGCCGCCGATGATGGTGCTGCCCGAACGGCTGGTGCCGGGTATCAAAGCCAGGCACTGCACCAGGCCCACTTTCAGCGCGTCCAGCGACGACATGTCGTCCACCGATTCCACCCGCGCGCGGCGTGTGCCTTGCAGGTCCATGGCGCCAAAGTGGCGCCGGTGGCGAGCTTCTACCCACAAAATGATGAGGCCGCCCACGATGAAGGCGGTGGCCACCGGCACCGGATGAAACAGGTGCTCTTTCACCACCTTGCCCAGCGTCAGGCCCAGCACCACGGCCGGGATGAAGGCAATCAGCACGTTGCGCGCAAAACGCTGCGCCACGGGGTCGTGGGTGATGCCTGACACCGTGCGCGCCAGCCGTGCGCGGTATTCCCAGATGACGGCAAACATGGCCCCGGTCTGGATGGCGATCTCAAACACCTTGATCTTTTCGCCGGTGAAATTCAGCAGCGAAGCAGCCAGGATGAGGTGGCCGGTGGACGAGATGGGCAGGAATTCGGTCAACCCTTCCACCACGCCCATGACGGCGGCCTTGATCAGCAATAGGGCGTCCACAGTGCGCTTTCGACAAAAGAAAGCGCCGCATCAAACGGCGGCGCCACATCAAATGATAGGGGCCGCAGAGGCCGCTCCGCGGTTGCAGCCGGCCGGGGCTGCCGCTTCGGGGCATCACTTTGGGCTCGAACGTGATTTCCACCCCGTTGCGCACAACCGCGGGCCGCACCTGCCCATGCTTGACCCAGGTCGGCAGGGCCACTACATTACTGACCAGTTAGTCATTAACACACCCTTGCTGCCCACCCGCCCAGACACGCCAGCCCCCAAGCTGCAACGCCAGCGCCGCAAAGAAGCACGCCCTCAAGAGCTGCTGCAGGCAGCGCTTTCTTTGTTTGATGAAAAGGGCTTTGCCGCCACCCGCATCGACGAAGTGGCCCGGCACGCCGGTGTCTCCAAGGGCACGCTGTACCTGTACTACCCCAGCAAGGAAGACTTGTTCAAGGCCGTGGTGCGGCAAAACCTGAGCAGCCTGATTGCCGAAGGCCAACAGATGGCCGCCGGCTTTGAAGGCAGCAGTGCCGAACTGCTGCGCTGCCTGATGCAGGCCTGGTGGGAGAGGGTGGGCGCCACACCGGTGGCCGCCATTCACAAGATCGTGCTGGCCGAGGTGCGAAATTTCCCCGAACTGGCGCAGTTTTATGCCGACGAAGTGATTGTGCCCGCTGACCGCTTGTTCACCGCCGCGGTGCAGCGCGGCGTGGACAGCGGCGAGTTCCGCAACCTGCCGCTGCACGAAGTCGCACAGGCGCTGATTGCGCCCATGATCTTCATGGCGCTGCAACGCCATTCTTTTGGCTGCTGCCCCGTGCACGGTGGCGTGGACGTGGACCCGGCGACCACATTGCAAACTCACCTGGATCTGTTGTTGCGCGGGCTGGTGGTGCGGGCAGAACCGCCAGCCCTGACCGCCGCCTTGCAAACAACGCCCGCGCAAGCCGTCTCACCGACGAGAAAGCCCCGTTCATGAACCTGCGCCGCCCCTGGGCCTGGCTGATCGTGGCCGCTGCCCTCTTTACGGCCGCCTACGCGGGCCGCACCTACTTCAACCAACGGGCGGCCACTGCCACGGCCGCGGTCGGTGCGTCTGGTGCGCCTGATACGCCCAAGGCCGGCACGGCCAAGCCCGAGCCAGTGATTGAACTGGCCGCAGGCGATGTCGCCCGCGCCGTCTATGCTGAACTGGGCGCAACCCTCACCGTCAACGGCAGTCTGAAAGCCGTCAACAGCGCGGTGGTGAAGGCCAAAGTGGCCGCTGAATTGAAAAGCCTGACCGTGCGTGAAGGTGAACGGGTGCAAGCCGGCCAGCTGCTGGGCGTGCTGGACAGCACCGAATATGACTGGCGGCTGCGCCAGGCCGAAGAACAAGCGGTGGCGGCGCAGACGCAGCTGGACATCGCGCAGCGCACGCTGGACAACAACAAAGCGCTGGTCAACCAGGGCTTCATCTCGCGCAACGCGCTGGACACGTCCAACAGCAGCATGGCCGGTGCCAACGCGTCGCTGCAGGCAGCGCGTGCCGGCGCTGAAATTTCTCGCAAAGCGGTGCGCGACACACGCATCACCGCGCCCATTTCGGGCCTGGTGGCGCAGCGTTTTGTGCAGCCGGGCGAACGCGTGGCGCTGGACGCGCGCATCGTTGAAATTGTCGACCTGGGCCGCCTGGAACTGGAAGCCTCGGTGGCACCAGAAGACGTGGTGCAACTGCGCGTGGGGCAGACGGCTCTTGTGCAGGTGGACGGGCTGCCGCAAGCGGTGCCGGCCCAAGTGGTGCGCATCAATCCCAGCGCACAAACGGGCACCCGCAGCGTGTTGGCTTACCTGGCGCTGCAGCCGTCGCCCACACTGCGCCAGGGCCTGTTTGCGCGTGCCACCGTGGAGCTGCAGCGCAAAAAGGCGCTGGTGGTGCCAGCGTCTGCGGTGCGCTTTGACCAGGCGCAGCCTTACGTGATGGTGCTGCAGGGCGGGCAGGCGCAACAAAGGCGCGTCAGCACCGGGCTGCGCGGGACCTTGCCTGCAACGGCTGCCGCCGAAGAAGCCGTGGTGGAGATAAGCGCCGGTCTCACAGAAGGCGACGTGGTGCTGCGCGGCAGTGTGGGAACGCTGCGCGCGGGTACACGCCTGGCCCTGCAGTCGCCGGTTAGCCAGCCGGCGGCGGCAGTTGCAGCGACGGCACCTGCAGCGGCCGCGTCGCGCTAAAACCACCCATGTGGTTCACGCGCGTTTCCATCCACAACCCGGTGATGGCCGTGATGGTCATGCTGGCCTTTGTGGTGCTGGGCCTGTTCAGCTACCAGCGCCTGTCGCTGGACCAGTTTCCGAACATCGACGTGCCCACCGTCGTGGTCAGCACCGAATACCCGGGCGCCAGCCCCGAGATTGTTGAAGCCGAGGTCACGAAGAAGATCGAAGAGGTTGTCAACACGGTGGCTGGTATCAGCAGCCTGTATTCGCGCTCGTACGAAGGCGTGTCGGTGGTGATCGTCGAATTCAACCTTGACGTGGACGGGCGCAAGGCTGCTGACGACGTGCGCGAGAAGGTGTCGTTCATCAAGCCACTGCTGCGCGAAGAAGTGAAAGACCCGCGCATCACGCGCTTTGACCCCGCCGCACAGCCGGTGTTCAACGTCGCCATCCTGGCCGCCAGCGCGGCGTCAGCGGCCGCCGCGGCTGCACCACCACCCACCCCGCAAGAGCTGACCACCTGGGGCACCCAGGTGTTGCAAAAGCGGCTGGAGAACGTGCGCGGCGTGGGCGCGGTGACGGTGGTGGGTGGTGTGCAGCGGCAAATCAACGTGTGGCTGCGACCGGCAGCGATGGAGGCCAACGGTCTGAGCACCGAACAGGTGGCTGCCGCGCTGCGCAGTGAAAACCAGGAACTGCCGCTGGGCGCCATCCGTTCCCGCGAACAAGAACGTGTGGTGCAGATCAACGCCCGCTTAAAAACACCGCAAGACTTTGCCGACATCGTGGTGCAGCGCAAAGCCGGCGGCCAGCTGGTGCGCCTGCGCCAGGTGGCCGACATCGAAGACGGCCCCCAAGAGCTGGAAAGCCTGGCGCTGTACAACGGCCAGCGCACCGTGCTGCTGAGCGTGCAGAAAAGCCAGGGCGAAAACACGATTGCGGTGGTCGACGGCCTGATGGCGGCGCTGGCAGGCGCGCAGGCGGTGACACCGCCCAACATGCGCACCGAGATCAACCGCGACAACTCGCGGGCCATCCGCGTGTCGGTGGCCAACGTCAAG
>JANNMQ010000128.1:0-1799 GCA_031398045.1 Rubrivivax sp. | reverse complement strand
GTGGCGCGCCACGAACTCGGGCGTGTCCTCGAACATGTGGATGAAGCCGTGCAGTTCACGCAGCACGTCGTTCGGAATGTGCTGGCTGGTGCGCGTTTCGCCGTAGATGTAGATCGGGATCTCGGCGTTCTTGAAGCGGATTTCTTCGATGAACTTGCGCAAGCTGAGCACTGCCGGGTCCAGCTCAGGGCCGGGGGTGAACTCTTCGTCGTCAATGCTCAAGATGAAAGCACTGGCGCGACTTTGCTGCTGGGCGAACTGGCTCAAGTCGCCGTAGCTGGTGGCGCCCAGCACTTCGAAACCTTCCTTTTCGATGGCCTGCGCGAGGGCGCGGATGCCCAGACCCGAGGTGTTCTCGGAACGGACGTCTTCGTCGATGATGACAATGGGAAAACGAAAACGCAGCATTGCAGGGCCTTGGGTTGAAAAGTATGCGGGGGCAAAAACCGGGGGCAAAAACAAACTACCGCGCAGTGTAGGGGCGCGGCCCCTGTTCGTCAGTGGCAGGTCGGGCTGGCTACACTGCAGTGCAGCTGCTTGCTGAAGGGAGACATGCATGAACTGGAGCGTACCCACTCTGTGGTGGCTGGCCGCTGGTGTGCTGGTGGCGGCCGAATTGGCCACCGGCACCTTCTACCTGCTGATGGTGGCACTGGGCGTTGCAGCCGGCGCGCTGTCGGCACATGCAGGCCTGGAGGGCACAACGCAGATGGTGGTGGCCGCACTGGTGGGTGCTGGCGCCACCGTAGCCTGGCACTTGTTGCGGGCACGCTCGCCAAAGTCGGCACCGGTGGAGTCCAACCGCGACGTCAACCTTGACATTGGCCAGACGGTGCACGTACCTGCCTGGCTGCCCGACGGCACGGCCCGGGTGGCCTACCGGGGCGCGCAGTGGCAAGTGAGGCTGGCGCCTGGCGCCACAGCAGCGAGTGGCGACCACACCATCGTGGCCGTGCATGGCACCGAACTTCTGCTGGCGCCGACGACCCAGAGCGCACCGCCTTTTGCACACAACTGAGAAAGCCGCACACCATGGAACTCGCCCTCATCCTGGCCGTCATCGCCATCATCTTCATTGTGCGCACCTTCAAGATCGTGCCGCAGCAACACGCCTGGGTGGTGGAACGGCTGGGCAAGTACGACCGCACGCTGACGCCCGGCCTGAAACTCGTGATTCCATTCGTCGACCGGGTGGCCTACAAACATTCTTTGAAAGAGGTGCCACTGGACGTGCCCAGCCAGGTCTGCATCACCAAGGACAACACCCAGTTGCAGGTGGACGGCATCCTGTACTTTCAAGTTACTGACCCCATGCGCGCCAGTTACGGCAGCAGTGATTACATCGTGGCCATCACCCAGTTGGCACAGACCACGCTGCGCAGCGTGGTGGGCAAGATGGAACTGGACAAGACCTTTGAAGAGCGCGCCATGATCAATGCCGGTGTCGTCAACTCGCTGGACGAGGCGGCGCTGAACTGGGGCGTGAAGGTGCTGCGTTATGAAATCAAGGACCTGACGCCGCCAGCAGCCATCCTGCATTCGATGCAGGCGCAGATTACCGCCGAACGCGAAAAGCGTGCGCTGATCGCGGCTTCTGAAGGCCGCCGCCAAGAGCAGATCAACATCGCCACCGGCGAACGCGAAGCCTCGATCGCACGGTCGGAAGGCGAAAAGCAGGCCGAAATCAACAAGGCCCAGGGTGAAGCCGCCGCCATCACGGCGGTGGCCGACGCCACGGCAGATGCCATCCGCAAGATTGCAGCGGCCATCCAGCAGCCTGGCGGCGAACAAGCGGTGCA
>JANNMQ010000069.1:0-4556 GCA_031398045.1 Rubrivivax sp. | reverse complement strand
CGCTGACCAGCAAAGCGCAGGCAGCCACCTGCCACCAGCGGCGCCAGAAGCGCCGCCAGCTTTGCCCCTGCTGCAGCGCCACAGCGACGGAAACACCGGCACAGAAAACAAACAAGCTGACGATGGCGGTGCGCTGCCAGGTCCAGAACGGGTCGCTGAAAAAATACTGGCGCGGCTTGATCAGGCCCAGGTGGTTCAGATCAAAGCAAAAGTGGTAGGCCGCCATCCACAAAACAGCCGCGCCACGCAGTGCGTCCAGCCTGTCATGGCGTTGGCCCGGGCTGCGCGAGCTCACCGGCTGCGCAGACGGTCGGGCTGAAGGCTGCAAGGGTGCGGCCATCAGGCGGTTTTTTCGTACACGTCGCTGAAGGCCTGACCATTCCAGGCGTACAGCAGATAAGCCGCGTGCAGACAACGGCTGGCACCTTGGGGCCGGAACAGGCCCACGCAGTGCCCGCCGGCGCGGCGCACGCTGCGATAGGCCACACCCGCTGACGACAGCGCAAGCAGCCGCGCTCCCCAGGCGCGCGACACCGCGTAACTGTCGCTGTCATGAACCGCTGCTGGTACGGCACCCACGGGCCGCAGGTCGTGCAGGCGCGCGTCGATGGCCACCGTGTACAGGCGCATCGGCAAGTGCAGCGCCGGCTGCTGCGTTGCAGCCAAAAAGCGCGCATGGTGATGGCGTGTTTCTGCCACCGCGGTGGCGCGGTCATGGGCGGCATAAAAAACACCATAGCTGCCGTCTGAAAAACGGCTGCCTTCGGTGTTGACGTGGGTGAAGGCCGCCATGATGGGCCCGCTGCCGGGCCCGTACAGGCGGTCAGCCGGTGCCACCCTTTCGATATGGCCCACCTCGTCGCGCACACGCTCGTTGGTCAGCGCTTCCAACGCGTACAGCGCCTCAAAGTCTGCGGCGTCGGCCACGCGGTCAAACAAGGTGATCGCAGGGTAGCGCGTGGGCACGATGCGGCAGGCCTGTGCCCAGCGCACACGGCGCGTTTCTGCAATGCCCTGCGCGTCGGTTGATTGTTCACCACCGTGCAGCCGTGTACTGACAAGCCTGTCGACCCCAGCCGTCGTCAAGACCAGCCACCACCGCGCACGCCATCCAGGTAGCGGCGCACCAGGTTCAAGTCGGCGACATTGCCCGCCAGCATGCGGTCCAGTGCCGAACGCCCACCAAAGTGCGGCGCCACGTTGGGCCGCCGCACCCAGCCATCGGCGGCCTGCGGGTCGGGCAGCAGGATCTGCAGGCTTTTGTAGATGCCGAGCAAGTTGGACAGACGTTCCAGGGTGTCGCGCGGCAGCGCGGCCTTCTCCGGATGTTTGCGCCAGGCAAAGTAGGTGGACCGGGGTGGCTGGCCCAGCAGGGCCAGCTGTTCGTCCACACTCAAAGCCCATGCTGCGGCGATGCGGGCAAAGGCTCGCAGACCGGCCGCACCCATCTGTTGCGCGTCAGCGCGCAGAGCCCCCAAGTAGCGGGGAGCGGGCTCTTCAACATGCAGCGCAGCCATGGCAGTCCTTGTGCAGACGATGCAGAGATGATAGTCCAGAACGGGACTTTTGTGCCACGACCGAGCAGTTTTCCAACAGGGGGGCTTATGGCCATACTGTTCACTTTGAACCGTTCGCACTGAGCTTGTCGAAGTGCCTGGCGGGGCTTCGACAAGCACAGCCCGAACGGAGTTGCTTCTAACTGAACAGTGTTGGGGCTTCTGGGCTTATGGGCTTATGGGCTTATGGGCTTATGGGTTCATGTTCAGATTCGGCGCCCACACCCAAGGGCACCGTCAGGCTTGGGCACTGCATCCTCAACGGCGCTGCAGTTGCAGGCGCACCTCGTGATTGATCAGTCGCAGCTCAGCCAACGTGGCTTCGATGTCCACCATGCGCTGACCCAGCGTGGCAATGGCAGCGTCTGTTTTTTCCAGCACGTAGCGCAGCTGTTGCGCACGGCCCTCGCCATGGGCACCGTACAGATCGAGGTAATGTTTGATGTCAGCCAGCGAAGCGCCGATGGCCTTGCTGCGCACGATCAACGCCAGACGGGCCCGGTCGCGCCGCGTATAAACACGGGTGCCGTTCACACGCCGCGGCGCCAACAGCCCCTTGTCTTCATAAAAGCGAATGCTGCGCAGCGTGATGCCAAAGGCCTGGCAGAGTTGGGTGATGCCAAACAGCTCGTCGTCGTCATTCGCCCGGTGGGCGTCTACGGCCTCACGCGCCGTGGCTGGCTGATGGGCCAACCGCAGCGCCGGGCGCGGCTGGGCCGCGTTGCGCGTTTTGCCAACGCTCACACCACACGCTGCAGTTTCATGGCCACGCTCATGTCGCCACTGACCTTGAACTTGCCCATCATGAAGCCGGTGGCGGGTTCCAGCTCACCACTGAGCAGGGCACCCAGATTGGCCAGGCTGATGGCCACCGTGCAATCGGCTTCCTTGTCTTCGTTGCTGACACTGTTGGGCACGCTTTTGCCGTCGATGTAGGCCACACCATCGGCACCGCAGTCAAACTTCAGCGTTGCATTCAGGCCGCTGGAATCGCCCACTTTGGTGCGCAGGGCTTCGGTACATGCAGGCAGATCCATGAGGCGCTTTCAGTGAAGAGCTGGGGTGGTGGTGATGTTATCGATCACGCGTTCCGCACGACACCGAGAAATCACCTATGCGACAGAGGGTTGACGTTAACGTAAGCCATTCACTACATTCAGGCATGACTCAAAACACGCACCGCCACTACGCCAGCGTTTTCCGACCGGGCCTGTTCTCGGGGCAGCTGGTGTGGGTCACTGGTGGCGGCAGCGGGATAGGCCGCTGCGTGGCACATGAACTGGCCAGCCTTGGCGCCACGGTGGTGATCAGCGGGCGTACACCCAGCAAACTGGATGCAGTGGCCGCCGAGATCACAGAGGACGGCGGCGTATGCCACACGACGGCTTTTGACATCCGCGACGAAGAGGCCGTGAAAACCGCCGTGGCCGCAGTGGTCGCGCAGCACGGCGCCGTGGCCGGCCTGGTCAACAACGCGGGTGGGCAGTTCCCGGCACCACTGATGGCCATCAGCAAGAAAGGCTTCGACGCCGTGGTGGCGAACAACCTGACCGGCGGCTTTTTGATGATGCGCGAGTTGTTCAACCAGTGCATGCAAGCACATGGTGGCGCGGTGGTCAACATGACGGCCGACTTCCGCAACGGCATGCCCGGCATGGGCCACAGCGGCGCGGCACGCTCGGGCATGAGCAACCTCACGATGACAGCGGCTTTTGAATGGGCCCATGCCGGCGTGCGAGTCAACGCCGTGGCACCGGGCTGGATCGCCAGCAGCGGCATGGACACCTATGGCGGCGCCATGAAATCCTTCATACCCAAACTGAAAAACCATGTGCCGCTGAAGCGCATGGGCGTGGAAGCCGAGGTCAGCGCTGCCATCGTGTTTTTGCTCTCTCCTGGCGCGTCCTTCATCACCGGCGTGACGCTGCAGATAGACGGTGCAGCCTCTTTGGGCAGCGATATTTTTCCGCTCGGCCAGGAATCGAGGTCCACGCCCTTTGACGGCTTCCACCGTGCCGTCACGCCCGAGGTGCTGAAGTAATGCCGCAACTGCAGTCGGCGCTAGACACGCGCTCTGCGCGCTTTTTGGCCAACGTGCAGCGCATGCAGCAGCGCCTTGACGAGGTGCTGGCGCTGCAGGCCTTGGTGGTGAAAGAGAGCGAAAGCAAACGCAGCAAGTTTGAGGCGCGTGGCCAACTGCTGCCGCGTGAACGTGTGGCCCGGCTGCTGGATCGTGGCACCCCTTTTCTGGAGCTGAGCCCGCTGGCCGGTCTGGGCATGCACGACGACGACGGCAAAAAAAACGTGATGGGCGGCGGCAGCATCGTGGGCATTGGCGTGGTGGCCGGCAAGCGGGTGCTGGTCAGCGCCAGCGACAGCGCGGTGAAGGGTGGCACCGTGGCGCCCATGGGCTTAAAAAAAGCACTGCGTGCGCAGGAACTGGCAGCGCAGAACAAGTTGCCGCTGATAGCGCTGGTGGAAAGCGGTGGCGCCAACCTGATGTACCAGGCTGAGATCTTTGTCGACGGCGGCCGCACATTCGCCAACCAGGCGCGGCTGTCGGCGGCCGGCATTCCGCAAATCGCCGTGGTGCACGGGTCCTCCACCGCGGGCGGCGCCTACCTGCCGGGCCTGAGCGACTATGTGGTGCTGGTGAAGGGCCGCAGCAGCATCTACCTGGCGGGGCCGCCCCTGGTGAAAGCCGCCATCGGCGAAGACGCCAGCGACGAAGATCTGGGCGGCGCACAGATGCATGCCGAGGTCACCGGCCTGGGCGAGTACATCACCAACAACGATGCACACGCCATGGCCGTGGCACGCGACATCATGGACAAAATGCCGTGGGACGCAGCCATGCCCCTCATCGCAGCACCCGAACCGCGGTTTGGCGCCGAAGAACTGCTGGGCGTGGTGCCGGCTGACGAGCGCGAACCCTATGACGTGCGCGAAGTCATCACGCGGCTGGTGGACGCGTCAGATTTCCTGGAATTCAAAACCACC
>JANNMQ010000044.1:0-1564 GCA_031398045.1 Rubrivivax sp. | reverse complement strand
TCGAACTGCGTGATGGGCGTCAGCGCTTGCGCGATGGCGGCTTGTGCTTGCGCCACCGGCAGCTCGTCGCCCGTGGCCAGCGGTGACGGGCCGGGCTGGGTCATACCGAAGACCGGCTCAGGTGTTGTCTTCAACGGGATGCCGGGTGCGCCAGGTTGCGCACCACGGTCGGCCCAGAGTGGCCTTCCACTTGTTGCGACAGTGCCTTGAACCAGCCCATGGCTGCGCCAGCTTCTAGCACCACAAACATGGGGCCCACCAACAAGCCCACCAGGTCATCAGTAAAGGCGGGTTTGCGGCCTTCGTAGTAGTGGCCGACAAACTGGAAGATCCAACCCACCACAAAAAAGCCCAGGCCCCAGGCCAGCCACTGCACCACCGGCCCGTGGTTAACCAGGTGCGCCAACGCAGTCAACACCCCCACGCAGGCGGTGGTGGCTGCGCCTATGCCCAGGTGGCCACGTGTCAGATACCAGACTCCGGCCAGGGCAAACACCAGCCAGGCCAGCGTCAGTGACCAGCCGCCCAACGTGAATTCCCCGCGCGCGAGCAGCACACAGACGGCAAACACGATCATCGGCACGCCCACCAAGTGGGTGGCAATGTTGCGCTGGTCGCGGTGGTAGTCGGCATACTGCTGCAGCAGCACCAGTGCGGGGCGAAAGGGGCTGGCCATCGGGCACCTCAATTCTTGCAAGGGCATCAAGGTTAACCGCTGCCGCATGCCATCGCACGCGCAACAGTGCACGCCAGAAGGCCCCGTCACAGGCGTTCCCTAGAATCGCCATCTACCGAGCCCCCCGTCAAGCGCTGCTTGACCACCGCAGACAGCAGCAAACGCTGACTCCCCCGCACCCCACCCAAGGCCGCCCATGAGCTTGCTTGCCGACTGGCAGATTGTTGAATACGTGCGCAAGCACCGCATGATTGAGCCTTTTGAGCCGGCGCAGGTGCGCCAGGCGCCCGACGGCCGCAAGCTGGTCAGCTACGGCACCAGCAGTTATGGCTATGACATCCGTTGCGCGCCGGAATTCAAGGTGTTCACCAACATCTACAGCACCGTGGTCGACCCCAAAGCCTTCGACCCGAAGAGTTTTGTCGATATCGAAAGCGACGTCTGCATCATCCCGCCCAACAGTTTTGCGTTGGCACGAACGGTGGAGTACTTCCGCATCCCGCGCAACCTGCTCACCATCTGCCTGGGCAAAAGCACCTACGCCCGCTGCGGCATCATCGTCAACGTGACGCCGTTTGAGCCCGAGTGGGAAGGCTATGTGACGCTGGAGTTTTCCAACACCACGCCGCTGCCCGCCAAGATCTATGCGGGTGAAGGCTGCGCCCAGGTGCTGTTCTTCGAGAGCGACAAGGACGATGTCTGCGAGGTCAGCTACAAGGACCGCGGCGGCAAGTACCAGGGGCAAATCGGGGTGACGCTGCCCAAGGCCTGAGCGGCAACAGGCAGTCGGCAATAGCGCCATGGAATACCCGCACGACATTGCAGACGATTCGCGGTGCATCGCATCTGAAGTTCACCGCCGACGGCTTGATTGACTATCACCGTGAC
>JANNMQ010000037.1:0-8427 GCA_031398045.1 Rubrivivax sp. | reverse complement strand
TGGCCGTGGGCGCCGTCGACGATGTGGTTGTAGCGCACCTCGTTGACGCGGGCGCGTGACTTCACCAGATGGCCCATCTGGCCACCCGACAGGTGGCTGCCCTGCAGCATGAAGCGCGCGATGCGGCCCACATAGATCAGGTGCGGCAGCGGGTGGGCCGGCGGTGCACGGCCAAAGACGCTGTCTTCGATGTTCAGCTCGGCATCGCTGGCATTGCCAGTGAGGATGCCATTTTCATTGTCGAAAAATGCGCAGTTGCGCACCCACAGGCGTCCGCGGTCCAGGCGGATGCCGGCACCGTTGCGGTCGGGCACACGCGCACCGCGAAACTCGATGTTGTCGACCCACACCGTGCCGCCGCGCACCACCAAGATGCCCTTGCCTTCGGCCGCGTGGCCACCTGCCAGCAACACGGGGCGGCCTGCACCGGCGGCCCCACGCAACGTCAGCCGCCGTTGCACCAGCACCGCAGACTGACCGGGGTGCACACCCGGCAGCAGTTCGATGACGTCACCGTCGGCGGCATGCTGCACGGCCTGCGCCAGGCTCTGGCCCGGCGCCACCGTCCAGGTGGTTGTGGCCCGTGCAGGCTGCAGGGCAGCCATCAGGGTCATCATGGTCATCACGATCAACAAGTGGGCCCCGGCCGCCGCCACGCGGGCCCCGGTGGTCATTGCTCTTCGGCCCAGGCGTAGCCGTCGCGCGCCACCAGTGCGCTGGCGGCCGCGGGGCCCCAGCCGCCGGCGGCATAGGGCCGCGGGCCACCGGGGTCGTGCGCCCAGGCGTCCAGCACCGGCTGCACCCAGCGCCAGGCCTGTTCTTGTTCGTCGCTGCGCACAAACAAGTTCAAGCGGCCAGCCAGCGCGTCCATCAACAGCCGTTCGTAGCCACCCACGCGTTGGCTGGCAAATGCAGTGTCGAAGTCCAGGTTCAGCGACACCGGTGCCAACAACTCGTTGCCGCCGCCGCTGCGCGCGGCCAGCATGTGCAGTTCCAGGCCATCCTCGGGCTGCAGCTTGATGACCAGCTTGTTGGCCTGCCGACCCAGCCCCGATGTGCCCGGAAAGATAGGGTGCGGCACCTCGCGAAAGTTGATCACGATCTGCGCGTCGCGCGCCGCCAGCCGCTTGCCGGTGCGCAGGTAAAAAGGCACACCCGCCCAGCGCCAGTTCTGCACCTCGGTGCGCAGCGCCACAAAGGTGTCGCAGGTGCTGCCTGCCGGCACCTTGGCTTCGTCCTGGTAGCCCGGCACGGGCCTGCCGTCCACCATGCCGGCCTTGTACTGGCCGCGTATCACGTCGCGCGCCACACTGTCCGGTGTGAAAGGTTTCAACGAGCGCAGCACCTTCAGCTTTTCATCGCGAATGGCGTCGGCGTCGCTGGAAGGCGGCGGCTCCATCGCAATCATGGTCAGCAGCTGCAGCGCGTGGTTCTGGATCATGTCGCGCAGCGCGCCGGTGCGGTCATAGAAGTCGCCGCGGGTGCCCACGCCCAGGCTTTCAGCCAGCGTGATCTGGATGTTGGCGATGCTTTCGCGGCGCCACAGCGGTTCAAACAGCGCATTGCCAAAACGCAGCGCCATCAGGTTTTGCACCGCAGGTTTGCCCAGGTAGTGGTCGATGCGCAGCGCCTGTGCTTCCTTGAAAGCGGCGCTGACGGCGCGGTTGATGACCTGCGCGCTGGCCAGGTCGTGGCCCAACGGCTTTTCCAGCACCACACGCACGTGGGGCCCGTTCAGCCCGGCCTGGCCCAGCTGTTCACACACCACAGGAAACAGGTGCGGGCTGGTGGCCAGGAAGAGCACCACCGTCTCGGCGCCGCGGTCGTCCAGCCAGCGCTTCAGGCCCGCATAGTGTTCGGGCTGCGACAGGTCCATGCGGCGGTAGTGCAGCATCTGAGCAAAAACCGCAAATTCTTCGTCGCTCGGGCGCTTGCTGGTTTCAACTTCAGTAAAGCGCTCTTTGATGAAGGCGCGGTATTCGTCATCGCTGCGCTCGTCGCGCGCCACCGCCAGGATGCGGCCGCCGGGCGGCAACTTGCCGTGGCGAAAGGCCTGGAACAGCGCCGGCATCAGCTTGCGCCAAGTCAGGTCGCCAGTGCCGCCAAAAAGTACAAGGTCGAAGGCCATGCGGTGCTGCCCAGTAGGGGTGTAAACCGAAGTGAAGCCGCACCGGCTGAAGCCCCTGCGCGGCGGCTTGCGGCTGCACTGACGTTGACAACAAGGCTGCCCGATTCAGTGCTTGCAATGTAACTTAGTTACAGCGATCATGATGCCGCAGTTTCAGAGCGGGGTCAACGGTGCGCGGCCGCCAGCGCTTGCTCCATATCGGCGATGAGGTCAGCCACCGCTTCGATACCCACGGACAAGCGCAGCAGGTCGGGCGGTGCGGGTGTGCCCGCACCCTCCACGCTGGCGCGGTGTTCGATCAGGCTTTCGGTGCCGCCCAATGACGTGGCGCGTTTCCACAGCTGTGTGTGTGCAGCCACTGCAATGGCAGCCGCTTCACCGCCGCGGACGCGGATGGACAACATGCCACCAAAGCCGCCCCGCATCTGGCGCTGCGACACCGCATACCCCTGGCACTGCGGCAGCCCCGGATACAACACCTCGGCCACCAGCGCGTGGTGGCTGAAATGTTCAGCAATGTGCTGCGCCGACGCACAAGCCGCCCGCACCCGCAGGTGCAGCGTGCGCATGCCGCGCAGCAGCAGCCAGGCTTCAAACGACCCCAAGGTGCCGCCCAGCTGCGCACGCACTTTGCGCACGCGCTGCCAGTGGTCGTTGTCTTGCCGCGTCACCAGGGCACCGGCTATCAGGTCTGAATGACCATTCAGGTACTTGGTGGCCGCATGCATCACGATGTCGGCGCCCAGCGCCAGCGGCTGTGTCAGCAGCGGCGTGGCAACCGTGGAATCCACCGCCAGCAGCGCGCCGGCCGCGTGCGCCAGTTGCACGGTGGCTTCAATGTCGGTCACCGTCCACAGCGGGTTGGCCGGTGTTTCTACCCACACCAGTTTGGTCTTGCCGGGGCGCAGTGCGGCCTGCACCGCGGCGGGCGAGGTCATGTCGATCAGCTCCACCTGCAGGCCCCACTGGGTGGCGAAGTTCATTAGCCAGTTGCGCAGCGACCAGTACATCACCTGCGGCGCCAGCACATGGTCACCCGGCTGCAACGCCTGGAACACCGCCGTGGCCGCCGCCATACCGCTGGCAAACAGCAAAGCCTGGTGGCCGCCTTCCAGCGCATTCAGCACCGCTTCGGGCTGGTCGTAGGCCGGGTTGTCGGCGCGCGCGTAGATGCGGCCCGATCGGTATTGGTTGTCCTCGTCGCGCAGGTAGGTGCTTGACACGTGCAGCGGCAGCGTGATCGCGCGTGTGCCCTCGTCCACCCAGCCCAGGGCCTGGGCGGCGATGCTGTCGGGGTGCAGGGTTTTGGGGTCTATGCTCATGGTGAATGGTGAAGCTTTCGGGTTGACTGGGCGCTGCGCCACATCTTGCAAATGAACGGATCAACGCTGGTAAGCCCCAGGGGCCCAGCGTGTCATGTCGGGGGCCAGCGGCAGCACGCCCACGGGCCATTCAAATTCACCGCGGGGCGACAGGTCGCGGCCCGCCACGTTGCGTGGGTCCACCGCCGAGCCGCGCCACCAGGAATTGGGCAGCAGTTCAAAAGCGTAGGTATCGGCGTCGCGCAACACACGGCGCGACACCGGGCGGTTGCCCGCCGCCGTGACCTTGCCGCCGCTCAATGCGGGCCACAGCAGGCCACTGCCCACCAGCAGGTTGTTGACAGCCACCACCTCGGTGTCGGCCGGCAAGTTTTTGCTGATCACCCGCACAAACCAGGCCGGTGTCCAGGCGTAGTTGATAAAGGTGTTGTGGGCCACCACCAGCGCGTTGCGGTCCCAACCCACTTTCTCGGTGCCGTAGGCCACCAGCACCGGGTTCTGTGTATCGGCGCCCTGGCCGATGACGTTGCCGATGAGGGTGGCCAAGCCGCCATTGGCGATCTCGATTTCGTAAGAAGCACCGCCGCGCTGGCCGTCGTGGATGAAGTTGTAGTTGATGATGTTTTCGCGTGCCCGCGACTTGATCATCTGGCCCTCAAAACCCTGTTGAAAGCGGCTGCCGGTCACTGTCAGCTTGTTGATGCGCGCCACATTCAGCAGATGGTGCAAGCCACCCACCACACGCGGTGCCAGACCAAATTCGCAATCTTCGATGCGCAGTTCGGCCTGTTCGGCGTTGGGTGCAAATAGACCGTACTCGTTGTCGTACAGCGCCACCTTGCGCAGGTGCAGGCGGCCACCTTCCATGCGGATGCCCGAACCTTCGCCGTCGTTGGAACGTGCGCCGCGGAATTCCAGGTTTTCCAGCAGCACCTCGCCGCCGCGCACCAGCCACAGCGCCTTCGCCGAAGCCAGCTTGCCGCTGCCCTTGATGAGCGGGCGCTTGCCCACGCCGCGTATCGTCAGGCGCCGGTTTTCAATCACCAGCGGCGCACCGGTGTATTCACCCGACAGCAGTTCAATGACATCGCCGTCCTGCGCCTGGCGCAATGCATCTTCCATCGACAGCGGTGTGCCTTTAGGCCCCACCATCAACACAGCAGCCTGCGCGCCGGGCGCCAAGCCGAGCAGGCTGAGCAGGCACCCCATGCACAGAACCGCCAGCAGCTGCTGCTGCCCTGGCAAGCCTTTGAACCATCCACCCCGGCGCGGGTTTGACCACCGTCGTTCCAACCAGCCCATGCGCACCCTCGAATTGATAGCGGCCACACGCTCGCCGCGCGAATCACGTGCTGCGAAGTATCGCCGCAAGCCACGGTGCGCCCGCAGTCTCCGATCGCTGGCTTTCGCCAGCATTTCGCGCCGGGCCATTACCGATGGCAACGGCAGGCCTGCGGTGCCATCCTTCACGGTGTTCCATCCTCAGGCCTTGTTATGTCTCACCATTCAAAAACATCCACATTCCTCTTTAAGCCTTTCAAGCTGCTGACTCTGGCCGCCGCTTTAAGCTGGGCCGGCCATGCGCAGGCCCAGGACGCCGGGCAGATCAACGTCATCTGCTCGGTGCAGGCCGAGTGGTGCAACATGATCCAGACCGTGTTTGCGCGCACCACGGGCATCAAGGTCAACATGTCGCTGAAGGGCTCTGGTGAAGCGCTGGCGCAGTTGATCGCTGAAAAAGCCAACCCAAAAACCGACATCTGGTTTGGCGGCACTGGCGACCCCCACCTGCAGGCCGCCGAACAAGGCCTGACGATGGAATACAAGAGCCCCACGCTGCCGCAGCTGCATGCCTGGGCCCAACAGCAGGCTGCACAAAGCGGCTTTAAGACCGTGGGCATCTACAGCGGCCCGCTGGGCTTTGGCTACAACACCGAACTGCTGGCCAAGAAGAAGCTGGCCGTGCCCAAAACCTGGGCCGACCTGCTGAACCCGGCGCTGAAGGGTGAGATACAGGTGGCCAACCCCGCCAGCAGTGGCACCGCCTACACCATGGTGGCGACGCTGGTGCAGCTGATGGGCGAAGACAAAGCCTTTGACTACATGAAGGCCTTGCACAAGAACATCAGCCAGTACACCCGCAGCGGCACCGGGCCCATCAAGAGCGTGGCACGCAGTGAAACCACGGTCAGCATCAGTTTTGTGCACGACGGCCCGGGCGAAAAGATGCAGGGTTTCCCGATCGAAACCATCACGCCGGCCGACGGCACGGGCGCTGAAATCGGTTCGATGAGCCTGATGAAAGGCGCACGCAACCTGGAAGCCGCGAAGAAGTTCTACGAATGGGCGCTGACCGGGCCGGCGCAAGAGATGGCCGCCGCGGCCAAGCAGTTCCAACTGCCCAGCAACAAGACGGCCAAGGTCGATGCACGGGTACCCGACTTCAAGAAGATCAAGTTCATCAACTACGACTACGCCAAGTACGGCGCATCGGCCGAACGCAGGCGGCTGATTGCCAAGTGGGAAAAAGACGTCAACTCGCTGCCGCGTTGATCACGCGTTGAGATGACCGCTCCGGTCAGCCGCGGCCAGCAACGCACCCGCCACACCCTGCTGCTGTGGCTGTTGCTGGGCCTGGGCGCTTACACGCTGCTGCCCTGGTACTTCCAGCAAGACATGGGCCTGTTGAAAGCGCTGCCCGGCATCTGGGGCGGCGCTGACACAGCTGCGGGCGTGGTGCAGGCCGCGCACCACGGCAAGCCTTGGTTGTGGGTGGGCCTGGCGGGCCTGCTGGTGGCCGCGGTGGCCTGGCGGCTGCCACCCACCCGCGTGCAAGGCTGGCTGCTGGTGACGGGGGGCGGGCTGGGCGCCCTGGGGCTGCTGGCCAGCGGCTTTGCCATCGGCGCGCAAGGGTGGTCGTTTGCATTCCTAACGCCGATGCTGGGTGAAAGGGCCAGCGGCCAGTTCGGCATCGGGCTGGGGGGTGCCCTGGCCTTGCTGGCCCTGCTGATGCTGGCCGGCGCTGGCGTTGCACGCCTGGGTTACTTTCGCGGCGACCTCTTCGTGGCCAGCGCGGTGCTGCTGTGCGCTGCGCTGCTGCTGCTGTTTGTGGCGCTGCCGGTGGGCAAGAGCCTGGTGGGTGCGTTTTTTGACGAAAGCGGCAACTTCTCCATCACCGCCATCGGTGACCGGCTGGGCAATGAACGGGTGTGGGGCCTGGGCTGCCTGGCCGGCGGCGTGCGCTGCGGGGTGGCCTGGAACACGCTGTTCCTGGCCTTGTTGACAGCTGCCGGCACCACCATCCTGGGCACGCTGATTGCGCTGTACGCCGAGCGCGGCAACCAGCGCCTGAGCAAACCGCTGAACGTGCTGGCGTTGCTGCCCATCATCACGCCACCCTTTGTGGTGGGCCTGGGCCTGATCCTGCTGTTTGGCCGCGCCGGGCTGGTTAACCAGTTTTTAGAATGGGCCTTTGACATACCGCCCACCCGTTGGTTTTACGGTCTCCTTGGCGTGTGGCTGGCGCAGATGTTTGCTTTCACGCCCATCGCTTTCATGATCATGCGCGGCGTGGTGCAGGGCATCAGCCCCAGCATGGAAGAAGCGGCGCAAACCCTGCGCGCGTCGAGGCTGAAAACCTTCACCACCGTGACCCTGCCGCTGATGAAACCCGGCCTGGCCAACGCCTTCCTGGTCGGCTTCATCGAAAGCATGGCCGACTTCGGCAACCCGGTGGTGGTGGGTGGGCAATTCAGCGTGCTGTCCACCGACATCTTCTTCGCCATCGTGGGTGCGCAGTACGACCAGGGGCGCGCGGCTTCGCTGGCGCTCATCCTCACCGGCTTTGCGCTGGTGGTGTTTTTCATCCAGCAGCGGGTGCTCGGCACCACCAGCTACACCACGGTGTCGGGCAAGGGCGACGCTGGCCTGGCGCTGCCGCTGCCCGACCGTGTGCGCAAGCTGTGTGTAGGCATCGCGGGGCCGTGGCTGGCGTTCACCGTGGTGGTGTACCTGTTTGCCTTCATCGGCGGTTTTGTGCAGACCTGGGGCCGCGACTACACGCCCACGCTGAAGCATTTCATCACCGCCTTTGACCTGCAATGGGGTGTGGGCGGTGTGGTGTGGGCCGGCACGGCATGGAATTCACTGTTCACCACCATCAAGCTGGCGGCCATTGCAGCGCCCATTTGCGCCACGTTGGGCCTGCTGATCAGCTGGCTGCTGGCGCGCACGCAGTTTGTCGGCCAACGGGCTTTTGAATTTTCGGCGCTGCTGGCCTTTGCCATACCCGGCACGGTGCTGGGCGTGAGCTACATCCTTGCCTTCAACGTGCCCCCCTTTGAGCTGACGGGCACGGGCTTGATCATCGTGTTGTGCTTCGTCTTCCGCAACCTGCCGGTGGGTGTGCGCGCCGGCACCGCCAGTTTCAAACAGCTGGACAAAAGCCTGGACGAAGCCAGCACCATGCTGCGCGCCAGCACCGGCACCACGCTGCGCCGCGTGGTGTTGCCACTGTTGAAGCCGGCGCTGGTGGCGGCGCTGGTGTACAGCTTCGTGCGCAGCATGACCACCGTGTCGGCGGTGATTTTTTTGGTCACGGCAGAAAACGAACTGGCCACCACCTACATCATCGGCCGTGTCGGCAATGGCGACTACGGCGTGGCGCTGGCCTACTGCACGGTGCTGATCGTGCTGATGTCAGGGGCCACCGCGTTGATTCAATTCCTGGTGGGCGAGCGCAAGTTGGGGCGCAGAAAGCAGACCGCATGACCGCACCTTCTAACACCGCTTCTAGCGCCTGCAATGTATTCCGCCTGGTCAGCTTAGGTTAGGGCGGCCCGGCTCCGCCGCTGGTGGTGAAGGGCATCAACATCGTGGTGCCCAAAGGCACGCTGACCACCATCCTGGGGCCCAGCGGCTGCGGCAAAACCACCACGCTGCGCATGATTGCGGGGCTGGATGCACCCAGCAGCGGGC
>JANNMQ010001155.1:0-5101 GCA_031398045.1 Rubrivivax sp. | reverse complement strand
GCCAGCGTCAGGCACAGCAGGCGCAAGGTCCAGTCGCCGGTGCTGCGTATCAAGGCCTCAGCAGGGTTGGCGCCCAAGGTGTTGGCCGCCGCGCTCCACACCAGGCTGGCCAGGGGCAGCAGCGCCAAAGCGAACAACAAGGGCTTGGCTGCTGGCGACAGCAGGGCTCGGGCGATACGGCCCGTTTTTTGTTGTGCGGTCGGCACCACGCCCGGCGGCGCTGCCGCAATGGTCTCGCGCGTGGCCGACCTTGCAGGGCCCGACGGCATCAGAAGAACCGCTGTAGGTCCATGCCGGTGTACAGCTGGCCCACCTGCGCTTCGTAGCCATTGAACATCAGCGTCGCGCGCCGCTTTGCAAACAAGCCGTCTTCGCCAATGCGGCGTTCCGTGGCCTGGCTCCAGCGCGGATGGTCCACCTTGGGATTGACGTTGGAATAGAAGCCGTACTCCTCGCCCGCGGCAAGTTCCCAGCTGGTCTTGGGTTGTTTTTCCAGAAAACGGATCTTCACCAGGCTCTTGCCGCTCTTGATGCCATATTTCCAGGGCACCACCAAGCGCAGCGGGGCGCCGTTCTGGTTGGGCAGCACTTCGCCGTACAGGCCAAAGGCCAGCAGCGTCAGCGGGTGCATTGCTTCGTCCAGGCGCAGCGCTTCCACGTAAGGGAAGTTCAGCACCGAAGACGACAGCTCGGGCATCTGCGTGCGGTCGGCCAGGGTGACGAACTGCACAAACTTGGCGTTGCCGGTGGGTTCAACCCGCTTGATCAGCTCGGCCAAAGACCAGCCTACCCAGGGAATCACCATCGACCAGCCTTCCACGCAGCGCATGCGGTAGATGCGTTCTTCCATGGGCGCCAGCTTCAGCAGCGCGTCGATGTCGAAGATGCCGGGCTTCTTGATCTCGCCTTCAACCGCCACGGTCCAGGGCCGGGTCTTCAAGGTGCCTGCATGGCGCGCAGGGTCGGACTTGTCGGTGCCAAATTCGTAGAAATTGTTGTAGGTGGATACGTCGCCATAAGCGGTTGGCCTGTCCATCACCACGGCACCCGCAACCGCCGAACGTGCACCGGGCAAAGCGGCGCCTTTGCCCGGGCGCACCGTCTGCGACCGTGCCACTGGCCAGGCCGGGCCCAGCGCAGTGCCGACGGCCAGGGCCTGCAACAACTGTCTGCGCTGGCGCCACACGCCAGGCGGCGTGATTTCAGAGGCCACGCCATGGTTGAAGCCGCGGTCAGGGGGGTGGTTCATGGGTGGGCCCATCAGGGTTGCAGCGATGTCGAAAGACCAGCCAGTTTCTTACAGCGCGGCGGCGCCTGCAGCGGTGCGCGCCACAAAAAAAGGCCAGTGGAACACCGGCCTGACTCGTGCGCTTGGGACGCAGTTCAATAAAAAGTGCCGGGTCAGCGCAGACCCGACGCGTAGTCAGCCACAGCTTTCATTTCGCGATCATTCATCTTGGCGGAAATGGTCATCATCTGCGCGTTATTGCCGCGCTGGCCCAGGTTGAAAGCGGTCAGCTGTGCGGCGGTGTAGTCGGCATGTTGCCCGGCTATGCGTGGGTACTGTGCCGGGATGCCAGCACCGTTGGGGCTGTGGCAGCCGGCGCAGGCAGGTACTTGTTTGGCAGCGATACCGCCGCGCCAGATTTGTTCGCCCAGGCTCACGGTTTCCTTGTTCTTGGCAAAGCCTTCTTTGGCCTTTTTCGACGCGTAGAAAGCGGCGATGTGCTTCATGTCGTCTTCGGACAGCGCAGCGGCCAAGCCCGACATGATGGCGTTTTTGCGCTTGCCGCCCTTGAACTCCACCAGTTGTTTGACCAGGTATTCCGGGTGTTGGCCCTGCAGGATGGGGTTGGCGGGTGAACCGCGTGTGCCGTCGGCCGTGTGGCAGGCCATGCAGGCGGTGGCCAGCTGGCCGCCCTTGGCGGCATCGGCCTTAAAAGGCACTTTGGCTTCGGCGCCGTGGGCAATGGGCAAGGCGGCCAGGCTGATCATGGTGACAGCCAAGACAGGCGCCAGTAACGACGCCAGCGCAGCAACACGGGATGGGGCAAAACGTTGAACGGGCGACATCATTCGGGTGCCTTCAAGTGGATGCACAGGCCTGACACACTAGCGGGCCTGGAGGTAAACCACTGAATTTTACAATGCACCATGACACCGCCCCCCAACCCTGAAAAATCCAAGCTCCCCAGCAGGGGCGCTCGGCCCACAAAAGACCGCGATTCGAGCGCTGCAGCCTCCCCGCCTCCGCGGCGCAGGGGGCCGGCCCTGCCGGGCCCGCAGGCCCGGTCGGCGCTAGCCTGGCTGCATGGTGCACGCTTTCTGACCACGGCCAGCCAGCTGAGCCAGCTGCCGGGCGGTGAATTGCCCGAGATTGCTTTTGTCGGCCGCAGCAATGCGGGCAAATCCACCGCCATCAACACGCTGGCCCAGCAGCGGCGCTTGGCCTTTGCTTCGCGCACCCCGGGCCGCACGCAGCACATCAACCTGTTCGAAGTGGGCCCCAAGGATGCACCCAACGCGCTGCTGGCCGACTTGCCTGGTTACGGCTACGCGGCGGTCGAGCGTGCGGCCAAACTGCGCTGGCAAGAGGTGATGTCGGACTACCTGCAGTTGCGCCGCAACCTGCACGCCGTGGTGCTGATGGTCGACTCACGACTGGGTTTCACCGACCTGGACCGCCGCCTGTTGGCGTTGCTGGCACCGCGCCTGGCCAACGGCGAGGTGCGCTTGCTGGCCCTGTTGACCAAGGTGGACAAGCTGAACAAGTCCGAGGGGCAACGTGCGTTGTTGGCGGCACAGGGTGTGCTGGCCGAGGTGAGCACAGACTATGCCGACATTGCTGTAACGCCGTTTTCGGCCCTGTCGCGCCAGGGTCTGGAAGATGTGGCCGTGGTGTTGCAGGGCTGGGTGCCTGCTGCGGGTGGTGTGCCCGCTGTACCCGATGCACAACCCGCTGACGTTGCGGTTGGCGACGGCGCTGTGGATGCCCCGCCACCCGTTTCGGAGCAGCGCTGATGCTGCCCGTGCTGCAGCAGTTTGCTTTGCCTCACGGCATCAGCCTGGCCTGCCGGCGCGAAGCCGGGCCGGGCGCCACGGCCCCCCGTGTGCTGTACCTGCACGGTTTTCCGGAAGCCGCCTTCATCTGGGACGAGGTAATGCAGTTGCTGGCCCCCCACGCGCAAGGCCTGGCACCCAACCTGCGTGGTTACATCGGCAGCAGCGCGCCTGCTGACGTGGCGGCCTACCGGCCCAAGCACCTGGTGGCCGACATCGTGGCGCTGATCGAGGCCTGGGGTGGGCCGCTGGATCTGCTGGTGGCGCACGACTGGGGCGGCGCTTTGGCGTGGAATCTGGCCGCACAGCACCCGCAGTTGATGAAGCAGCTGCTGATCGTCAATTCCCCACACCCGGCCACCTTTCTGCGTGAGCTGCGCCACAGCGCGGCGCAGCAAGCCGCCAGCAGCTACATGAACTTCCTGTGCCGGCCCGATGCGGCTGAATTGCTGGCCGCCGACGACTTCAGGCGCCTGTGGCGCATCTTGGGCGATGCGTCTTGGCTGACGCCTGAATTGCGCGCGCAGTACCGCGCGGCCTGGTCACACCCGGCCGGCGGGCTGCAAGGTGCGCTGAACTACTACCGTGCGTCGCCACTGCGCCCGCCACTGGCAGCCGATGACTTGATCCACACCCTGACCATGGCCAACAACATGGTCACCGTGCGGTTACCCACCACCGTGTTGTGGGGTGACGAAGACCGTGCGTTGCTGCCTGGTTTGCTGGACGGCCTGCAGCAGTGGGTGCCGCAGCTGCAGTTGCAGCGCGTGCCACAGGCGTCACACTGGATCGTGCACGAGCAGCCGGCACTGGTGGCCGGTGTCGTGCAGCGTTTGCTGCAGCCACCCTGGGCCGCGCCATGAAAAAAGGCCTGCACGACAACATCGTGCAGGCCTGCAGTCAGCAGGGCCGGCGGGCAGCGGCAACGGGCTGAAGCCCGCTGCGCTGCTGCGCCGCCTGGTGTGCCGGACTTACATGTCCATGCCGCCCATGCCACCCATGCCGCCCATACCACCCATGCCGCCACCGCCCATGCCGCCGGCGCCAGACTCATCCTTCGGAGCCTCCGCCACCATGGCTTCAGTGGTCAACATCAGGCTGGCCACCGAGGCTGCGTTTTGCAGCGCGGTGCGTGTCACCTTGGTCGGGTCCAGGATGCCCATTTCGATCATGTCGCCGTAGGTGCCGTTGGCGGCGTTGAAGCCGTAGTTGCCCTTGCCGGCCAAGACCGCGTTGACGACCACGCTCGGCTCGTCACCGGCGTTGGCAACGATGATGCGCATCGGCTCTTCGACGGCGCGCAACACGATGCGGATGCCGGCTTCCTGGTCGCTGTTGTCACCCTTGATGGTGCCAGCGGTTTGGCGGGCACGCAGCAGCGCCACGCCACCACCGGCCACGATGCCTTCTTCCACCGCAGCACGCGTGGCGTGCAGGGCGTCTTCGACGCGGGCCTTCTTTTCCTTCATTTCCACTTCAGTGGCGGCACCAACCTTGATGACGGCAACACCGCCGGCCAGCTTGGCCACGCGCTCTTGCAGCTTTTCACGGTCGTAGTCGCTGGTGGCTTCTTCGATCTGCACACGGATCTGCTTGACGCGGGCTTCGATGTCGCCAGCAGCACCGGCGCCGTCGATCAGCGTCGTGTTTTCTTTGCCGCATTCCACACGCTTGGCCGAACCCAGGTCGCTCAGCGCCACTTTTTCCAGTGTCAGGCCCACTTCTTCAGCGATGACTTTGCCGCCGGTCAGGATGGCGATGTCTTCCAGCATGGCCTTGCGGCGGTCGCCAAAGCCCGGGGCTTTGACGGCGACAACTTTCAGGATGCCGCGGATGGTGTTGACCACCAACGTGGCCAGGGCTTCACCTTCAACTTCTTCGGCAATGATCAGCAGCGGACGGCCGCTCTTGGCCACTTGCTCCAGCGTGGGCAGCAGGTCGAGGATGTTGCTGATTTTCTTGTCGTACAGCAGCACAAACGCGTTTTCGAGAATGGCGCTCTGCTTCTCGGGGTTGTTGATGAAGTAGGGCGACAGGTAGC
>JANNMQ010001151.1:0-4783 GCA_031398045.1 Rubrivivax sp. | reverse complement strand
ATCGAAGCCGTGTTCGAAGACCGCGCCGTCAAAGCCGATGTGACGCGCCGTGCCGAGGCCCTGTTGGCCCCTAGCGCGGTGTTTGCGTCCAACACCAGCACGCTACCCATCACCGGCCTGGCGGCGGCCAGCACGCGGCCCGCGCAGTTCATCGGGCTGCACTTTTTCAGCCCGGTGGACAAGATGCCGCTGGTGGAAATCATCGTTGGCCAGGCCACCAACGACGACACGCTGGCGCGTGCATTCGACTACGTGCAACAGATTGGCAAAACACCCATCGTCGTCAACGACAGCCGCGGCTTCTACACCAGCCGCGTGTTTGGCACTTACGTGATGGAAGGCCTGGCGATGCTGCAAGAAGGTGTGCACCCGCGCAGCATTGAAGTGGCGGGTCTGCAGGCTGGCATGCCGATGCCGCCACTGGCACTGCAGGACGAGGTGTCTTTGTCGTTGAGTTTGCACGTGGCTGAGCAGATGCGCAAAGACCTGGCAGGGCAGGGCAAGGCCCACACAGAGCACCCTGGCGCCGCCGTGGTGCGACAGTTGTGTGAGCTGGGGCGCATCGGCAAAAAAGTTGGCAAGGGCTTTTATGACTGGCCCGAAACCGGTGCCAGCGGCGAAAAGGCTTTGTGGCCGGGTTTGAAAGACCTGTACCCGCTGGCCGCCCAGCAGCCATCGCAACAAAGCCTTATCGACCGGCTGATGTTTGCGCAGGCCAATGAAGCCGCACGCTGCTTGGACGAAGGCGTGCTGCGCTCGGTGGCCGATGGCAACATCGGCAGCATCTTTGGCTGGGGCTTTGCGCCTTTCCACGGTGGCGCGCTGCAATTCATCAACGCCATGGGTGTACCGGCTTTTGTGGCCCGTGCACGCCTGCTGGCCGCCACACAGGGTGCACGCTTTGAGCCCGCAGCAGGGCTGGTGCAGCGCGCAGAGCGTGGTGAACACCGGCTGTAGACACCGGCTACACCGTTGCGCAGGCAGCTTTCACTTTCGACCCAGCAAAACACTGCCGTGAAGACTTCAGTATTCGGTCGCTTCAGCCTCGCTCAATGGCCCGTCAGGGCCGACTTCCACCAGCGGACTTGCCGCCACACCAAGCGGGTGTTCAAAAGGCAAACTTGATACAGCCACTGCCTTGGGGGCAACCAGTGACGCATCCAGGTCGGCTGCCACGTCGTCCATCGGTGTGCCTGCTCGCACCATCAAGCGCACGCGTGAAAGCAGCTGTTCGACGCGGGCCTGCGCCAGGTCTCGTCTGGCACCAAAATGTTGGGCCTGCAGTTCCGCCACTTCGCTGGCTGTTCCTTGACCCAGTTCAAGCGCGCGGCGGGCACCCTGCAAAGCGAGTGCGGTGGAATCTACGGCTCTTTGAAGGGCAACAATCTTGGCGCCGCCGTTCTGGATGGCCTTGTAGTGACGTTGCACGTCAACTTCAAGTGCCTCACGTTCGCTGCGCAGGTCTTCTTCGGCCTGTGCCTTGCGTGCGGAGGCTTGTCTGACGCTGGCGTCCACCGCACCGCCGCTGAAAAGCGGCACTGTCAATTGCAGGCCCACGCTTCGAAGTTGCGTCGCTTGGCCGAGATTGCTGACCGAGTCATTTCGGTTGCGCGAGATGCTGCTGACCACTTCGAGTCGCGGCAGGTGGCCAGCAAACTGACGCTCAACACCCAGGCGTGCCACCTCGGCCAGATGCTCACGCAAGCGCAGCAGCGGGCTTTGGCGCACCGCCGCTTCCAGCCAATCACCCAGCTGTTGCGGAAACAGGGGTGTTGGGGCCTGCGCCGCCGGCAACGGCGCCAGCAACACGCCGCGTACACCGGTCAGCCGGGCCAGTTCTCTGACGTGCAGCTCGCGCAAGTCGGCGGCTTCTAACAAGCGCGCGCTGGCCACGTCCACGTTGGCTTGGAACTGCACCACCTGGACACGCGTTCCCTCTCCCTTCGCTTCGCGCTGTGTGGCCTGTGCAAGCTGAGCTTGCAACGCGTTGACCTGCGTTTGCGCCAACTCAAAGGCATCGTTGCCCAACATGACCTGTAAATAGGCTGCAGCCAGACGCTCCATCAGATCCATGCCTTGGCCACGGTACTGTTCGTCGGCCGCGCTGAATTGCACCTGCGCCTGCCTGTAATTGCTCAAGGCCTCGTAGTTCAGGATAGGCAAGCGCAGTGACAGGGAAGCCTGTGGCGCCTGATAGTCCAACCGCGTGGACACCTCCTGCTCCGAGCCGTTGCCCACCTGGCGCGTTCCGCGCACATAGGTTTCACTGGCGCTCAGGCTGACAGAGGGCAGCAATGCGGCACGGGCGATGGGCACACCCAAGTGGGTGGCGTCACGTTCATGGCCTGCTGCACGGTAGTTGGCGTCGTAAGTCCGTGCGGCTTCGTACGCTTGGGCAAAGGTCATGGCCTGCAGCGGCAAGGTGCACAGACACAACACGGCGCCTGCCACTGCGCGCAAATACCGGTCGCTGCTCGTCAGCCTCGTCACACGGGCGCTCCTGGAAGCACGCGATTGTGGTGGATTCAGCCACGGTTTCATCATGGCTCCGTCATCGCGGCGGAAACGCGCTTAAGCAAAGGGTTGAGCAGATAGGTCAACAGCGAGCGTTCGCCGGTGCGTATCAACACTTCGGCTGTCATGCCAGGCTGCACGATTTGGCCTGCCAGGGCTTTGAGTCCCTTGTCAGTCAGAACCACGCGGCCAGCGTAATAGCTATGGCTCATGCCGCCAGGCAAGACCTCGGTCAAAGCGTCACCCGACAACGACTCCAGTTTGCCCAACACCACCATGTGCGGTGTGGCAGCGAAGTTCGCAAAGCGCACCTCCACTTCGTTACCGATAGCGACGCGGTCGATCACATGGGGAGGGATGCGCACTTCCAGCTTCAGCGAGTCGCCGGCGGGCAAGATGTCCATCAATTGTTGTCCGGGCGTAACCACACCGCCGGTGCCGGTGATGACCAGGCCCAGCACCTGACCACTGACCGGGGTCTTGATCTGCATACGTTCCAGTTCCAGGGAGGCGGCCGCCAGCCGTTCTTGATTGGCCTGCACCTCGCGGCGCACGTTGGCTAACTCGGCCGACGCTTCGCGGGCGTACTCATTGCGGCGCTGGGTCAGGCGCAGCCTCGTTTCGGCCACTGCGCTTTGCAGCCTGGCCATGTTGGCCTCCAGGTCCACCAGTGAAGTGCGCAACTCCGCTTGCGCTTGCTCCAGCTGCAGGGCCAGGTTGCGCGGTGCAAAACCTTCTTCAGCCAGTGCGCGGACGCTGGCAGCTTGCTGCGTTTGCAAGGCCTGCTGGGCCTTGCGGCTCGTGGCCACCTGACGCAGCCCAGCAATCTGCCCTTCCAGCCCTGCGATGGTCTGCTCTACGGCGGCCAAGTCCGCGGCCTTTGCCGAGCGACGCACTGAAAATAGCTGCTGCTGGGCCGCCATGTGCTGGATGGCCAGCGGGTCCTTTTCGTTGGCCAGGTCAGGGTGAAAACTGATGCCGGCCGCACCGGTGGTTTCGGCCAACAAACGTCCTTCCAGCGCGCGCTGCGAGAAGTAGGCCTGCCTGATACCTTGGTAACCGGCGCGGGCGGTAGCGGCGTCAAGCTCGATCACCACATCGCCAGCCTTAACCTCAGCGCCGTCTCTGACAAGGACACGCTGCACCACGCCTCCCTGCATATGTTGGATGGTTTTGCGTCGGCCGTCCACGGACACCACGGCCGGCGCCGCCACGCCTTCGTCCAGCGGTGCCCAGGCTGCCCAAGCCACAAACAGGCCCAAGCCGACGATCAGCACCCAGAAGCCCAACCATATGGGACCGCGGGTGTCGGACTGGCGCACCACTTCTTTGGCGTCAACCACGTCAGTGTCCCCGGAGCGCGGCAAAGGAGTTGCAGAAGCAGTGGTGGTGTTCATGGAGTAGCTTTGGAAGGATAAGTGGCGCCGTCAATAGGTGCAGATGCAGGCGCAGATGCAGTCGATGGTGCTGCGGCCGACGGTGTGGCCCTGGGTGGTGCAGCCGCAGTGGCGGCGGGTCTGTCAACCAACTGAGTGATCTGCCCCGCTTCCAGCACCAGCACCCGGTCGGCCACGCTCAGCAGATGCGACTGGTGCACGATGACAAACACCGTGCTGCCGCGGGCCTTGAGGTCGAGAACAGCTTGCACCAGGGCGGCGTCACCCGCGTCGTCCAAGTTGGCGCCAGGCTCGTCCAGCACCACCACACGCGGGTTGCCCAGCAGTGCTCGGGCCAAGCCCAAGCGCTGCCGTTGGCCGCCAGACAAGATGCTGCCCGCTTCGCCGATGGGCGTGTCGTAGCCCTTGGGCATGCGCAGCACCATGTGGTGGATACCGGCGCGCTGTGCGGCATCAATGAGCACCTCCGCGGGGGCATTGCCAAAGCGGCCAATGTTTTCGGCGATAGAGCCTTCAAACAATTCGATGTCCTGTGGCAGGTACCCCAGGTGCGGACCCAACTCTTGGCGGGGCCAGCTTTGCAGACGGTGACCGTCCAGCAGCACATCACCCTCTGTGTTGGGCCAGATGCCGAGCAGGCAGCGCGCCAGCGTGGATTTGCCGGCGCCCGAGGGGCCCACAATGCCCACCACTTCACCCGCGCGGAACTCGGCGTTCAGGCCGTGCAAGATGGGGGTTTTGCGCCCCGGCGCCGTGGCCGTCAGGTTGCGCAGGGTGATTTGCCCCACCACCTGGGCAGCCGGCGACATCGTCGGTACGGGCGGCTGCGACTGCAACAAGGTGTTCAAGCGGACGAACGCAGCGCGCGCCAG
>JANNMQ010001138.1:0-3618 GCA_031398045.1 Rubrivivax sp. | reverse complement strand
GAATAAACACCGTAGTCCTCAGGCGTGAATTTGCCTTCTTTCACCAGCTTCAGTGCGCGGTCGATGGTGGGCTCCATGTGCCACAGCGCAGAGGCCACCACGGTGTCGGGGTACTTGTCTTGGGTGTTGATGACGTTGCCGATGGCCAGTTTGCCTTTTTCCTTCGCCGCGTCGCTGACGCCGAAACGCTCGGCATACAGCACGTCAGCGCCTTTGTCGATCATCGCGAAGCTGGCTTCCTTGGCCTTCGGCGGATCAAACCAGCTGTTGATAAAGCTGACCGTGAACGTGACCTTGGGGTTGGTCTCTTGGGCGCCGGCCATGAAGGCGTTCATCAGCCGGTTCACCTCGGGGATGGGGAAGCCACCCACCATGCCAATCTTGTGGCTCTTGGTCATGGCGCCGGCAATCATGCCGCTCAGGTAGGCTGGTTCCTGGATGTAGTTGTCGAAAACGCTGAAGTTGGGCGCCTGCGGCTTGCCGGAAGAACCCAGCAGGAACGAGGTTTTCGGGAAGTCCTTGGCCACCTTTCGCGCCGCGGCTTCCACCGCAAAAGCTTCGCCCACCACCAGCTGCGCGCCGCCGGTGGCGTATTCGCGCATCACCCGTTCGTAGTCGGCGTTGCTGACGTTTTCAGTGGCCTTGTATTCAATCTCGCCGCGCGCTTCGGCCGCCTTCAGCGCCTTGTGGATGCGGCTCACCCATTGCTGTTCAAACGGCACGGTGTAGATGGCGGCCACTTTCAGCTTGGCCTGCGCCAGGGACAGGCCGGGGGTGGCAGCCACCAGTGCAGCGGCCAGGCTGACGAGACAACGTCGTGTGAGGGTCATGGGGGCTCTCCGGGGTGTGGTGGGGTGCTGCAAATTTACAGCAAGGCCTGTGCCCGCTTTCAGCCCGCTTTCAACCCATGCTCAACCCACGCCGCCCCAGATCGGGCATCTCAAAGTGAGAGACCTGACCCCCGCACTTTCAGCGCACTTTCAGGGTAGCGCGACCTCGTCCACCCACACTTTGAAGCTTTCCAGCGTGTTCGGGCCAAAGGTGCTGGCCAGGGCCACGTCGCAGGCGTCGCGGCCACGGGCAATCAGCACGCGGCCGATGCGGGGCGTGTTGTTGCGGGCGTCAAAGGTGTACCAGCGGTCGCCCAGAAAGGCTTCAAACCAGCCAGCAAAGTCCATCACGCCGTACGGCGGCGGTGTGCCCACGTCGCCCAGGTAGCCGGTGCAATAGCGGGCCGGAATGTTCATGCAGCGGCACAAGGCGATGGCCAGGTGGGCGTAGTCGCGGCACACACCGCGCCCTTCGTTGTAAGCCTCCCAGGCGGTGCGCGTGCGCCGGGCGTGCTGATAGCCAAATTCGATGTGGTGGTGCACGAAGTCGCAAATGGCTTGCACGCGGCCCCAGCCCGTGGGGCCGTAACCAAAGCGCTGCCAGGCAATTTCTGACAACTGGTCGGTTTCGCAATAACGGCTGCCCAGCAGGTACACCAGCGTCGATTCGGGCAGCATTTCCACCGGCGTCTGCACGGCCCAGGGTGCCACGATGTCGGTCTCGCCACTGTCCTGCACCACCGCATCGGTGCTCAGTACAAAGCGGCCCGGCGGCGCCACCAGGCGGCTGCACCAGTTGCCAAACAGATCGCGATAGGCCGTCACGGGCACGGGCGGGTGGGTGACCAAGTGATCGGGCCGCACCAGATCTGAAGCGCGCGAATAGTGGATGCTCAACGCCAGAATCATCGGCGTGGGCTGCGGGCAGTGGTAGGCCATTTCAAAGCCGACACGGAGTTTCATGGGGGTCCTTTGGGGTGGTGTGCGGGCGGGGCGACAGCACAGGATGAAGCAACCACGGGTGCCCGAGTGTGAGCGCCCCCGGTTTTCGGCGCTGTAGTCCAACACCGCTTTTAAACCGCAGTGCAAAAAACGTGCCGAGCGGATTTGTCCAGCGGCCGCTGTAACGACCACTGTGACGGCCGCTGAATCAGCCCATCAATTCGTTGTCCGCCAGTGCCAGCTTCCTTCTCCTGCAGCCGCATCGATCGCACCCACCGGCTGCGCTTGCCCATCGTGCTGGGCTTTCAGCACATGGGCCAGCAGCGAGCGCCGCGCCATGCCGTGCAATGCCAGCGGCACTTCGCTGTAGACAACAGGCAGCAAGTCATCCAGCGTGGCCGTACCGGCAGCCTGGAGCGCCGCCAGCACCTTGGCGTGGCGTTTCATGCGGTGGTTGATGAGGTCGCGCAGCACCTGCTGTGGTTGGTCCACCAGGTAACCATGGCCGGGCGCCAGCCACTGCAGCGGTGCTTCCACCGACATTTGCAACAGCGCCTGCAAAGCGGCCAGATAGGCCACCATGTCGCCGTCAGGTGGATTGATGACCACCGTGCTGCCCTGCATCACGTGGTCGCCGGTGAAAAGCGTCTGCTCCTCTTCCAGCAGATAACACAGGTGGTTGCTGGCATGGCCTGGTGTGTGCACCACGCGCAAGGTGCAAGCCGGCCCCAGCACCAGGCGCTCGCCGTGTTGGAGTTGACGCTGCGGCGCGAAATGCGGGTCTTGCCACATCGGGTGCGCCGCCGTGCGCCCCAGCACGGGCGCACCCGTGGCTTTCGACAGCGCAGCGGCCAGCGGTGAATGGTCGCGGTGTGTGTGCGTCACCAGTATCTGCGTGATGCGCCCGGGCCCGTCATGCTGCGCGGCGTTCAGCAGCGCCTGCAAGTGGCTGGGCCTGCCTGATTGCTCTTCGGGCCCAGGGTCGATCACCGTCCACTGCCGTTCATCCTGTGCTTGGGCACGCGGCGCGGCCACCAGGTAGCTGTTGGTACCAGGCCCGGTCATCGGCCCCGGGTTGGGCGCCGTGACGCGCAAAATGCAAGGCGACAGCTGCACCGCACGACCGGGCACCAGGTCGCACCAGGCATCACCACGGCCTTCGGGGTCCAGGCGACCGACCTCGGCCCACGCCAGGTCACCGGGCAGCACCACATGACGGCCCTGGACGTTTTGCGCCACGCGGGGTTCGATCAGCGCCACACGGTGTTGCTGTGCCCGCGCCGCTTCGATGGCCGCATCAGCGCCGGGGTGGCGCGCCAGGTCTTGCAGCGTGCGCCGCGTCACCGGCATCAGCTTCAGCGCCCGTGACGGCTGCAGCGCTTCGGCCGGCGTCAGCCACATCAGTTCCACCGCTTCGCCCATGTCGGCCTGCGCCACCTGGCCCGGCGGTGCGTGGCAGATGAAAAAGCGCGTGTCAAAACGCTTGGGCACGGTGCGCGGTGTCAGCCAGTGGCTGTAGTAAACCAGGCCGCGCAAGTCCCAGCGCAGGTCTTGCACCTGGGCAAATTCCGTAGCGCTCAGCGCACCGTTGTTCAGCGGTTCACGGTGCGGGTAGAGCGCCGGCACGTCGATGGGGCCGGCGCGGTTGGGCACCGCCAGCAGCAGGCCCACCTCTTCAAAGGTTTCACGTGCGCCGGCCACCCAATAGCCCAGGCCCCCTTCAGCCAGACCCAGCAAGGCGCTGGCTTCGGCGTCGCTGGGGCCCAGGCAGCAGGGGCCGGCTTCGCGGTCGCGCGGGTCCAGCACACCGCCCGGAAACACAGCGGCGCCACCGCGAGCGTCGCCG
>JANNMQ010001129.1:0-4132 GCA_031398045.1 Rubrivivax sp. | reverse complement strand
GCAGTGCCCGAAGCGCCCACGGTGCCTCTGGTAGCGCTGGCACTGGCAGCGCTGGTGGCTGCACGGCGGCGGCCCGTTTCGGCGGCTCCCAGCGTCTGACCGCATCGCCCTGAAACAGGGCAGCAAACACCGCGGGCCCTTGTGGGGGCTTGCGGTTTTTTTTCGCCCGCTGCGCGCCGGGTGACAATGCGGGCCATGGCAGCCAGCAGTCTTCTCGCACTCATCGACGACATCGCCACGGTCTTGGACGACGTGGCCATCCTCAGCAAGGTTGCGGCCAAAAAAACCGCCGGCGTGCTGGGCGACGACCTGGCGCTGAATGCGCAGCAGGTGGCCGGCGTCAGCGCCGACCGCGAATTGCCGGTGGTGTGGGCGGTGGCCAAGGGCTCGTTCATCAACAAGGCCATCCTGGTGCCGGCCGCCTTGGCCATCAGCGCTTTTGCACCTTGGTTGGTAACGCCACTGCTGATGATTGGCGGTGCGTTTTTGTGTTTTGAAGGCGCAGAAAAGCTGGCGCACAAATTTCTGCACAGCCCGGAAGAAGACCAGAAACACCGCGCTGAAATGGCCAAAGCGTTGGTCGATCCGGCCATCGATCTGGTGGCGCTTGAAAAAGACAAGATCAAAGGCGCCATCCGCACCGACTTCATCCTCTCGGCCGAGATCATCGCCATCACGCTGGGCACGGTGGCTGCGTCCACGTTCACCACCCAGGTGCTGGTGCTGACGGGCATGGCCATCATCATGACCGTGGGCGTTTATGGTTTTGTGGCGGGCATCGTGAAGCTGGACGACCTGGGCTTGTGGATGAGCCGGCGTGCCAGCGGTGCCGTACAGGCCGTGGGCCGCGGCATTCTGTGGTTTGCACCCTGGCTGATGAAGGCGCTGTCAGTGGCCGGCACCGTGGCCATGTTCCTGGTCGGTGGCGGCATCCTGGTGCACGGCTTGCCGATGCTGCACCATGCCGTGCGAGACGCCACCGCGGGCTTGCACGGCATCGTCGGCGTGCTGGTGCCCACCGCAGCCGACGGCCTGGTGGGCCTGCTGGCCGGCGCGCTGGTGCTGGCCGCGGTGACGTTGTTTCAGCGCCTGCGCAAGAGCTGAACCAAGGCACCTGCCCCGCTCCCTCGCCCTTCCCGGGAGAGGGAGCAAGACTTCATCCTCCCGCTGTAAGGGAAGGAGCAAAAAAGCTCAGCGCGGCGATATCGCCAGCAATTCGACTTCAAAGTTCAACACCGCGCCCGGTGGTATCGATGCCCCTGGCACACCCCGGTCACCGTAGGCGATGGCGGCAGGGCAGGTCAGCTTGGCCTTGCCGCCCACCTTCATCAACTGCACACCTTCGGTCCAGCACTTGATGACGCGGTTCAGCGGAAAGCTGGCCGGCTCGCCCCGCTTGTGCGAGCTGTCAAACTCCTTGCCGTCAGTGAATGTGCCGCGGTAGTGCACCCGCACCGTGTCGGTGGCCAGCGGCGCGGTACCGGTGCCTTCTTTCAGGCTGCGGTAGACCAGCCCACTGGCGGTGACCACCGCGCCTTTTTCTGCTGCCGCCTTGGTCAGCGCCGGGTCTTGTGCTTGTGCTGGCTGAAGCGTCAACATGGCCAGGGCCAGGGTGCCGGCCAGCACCCAGGTGTGAGGCGTGTCGTGGCCGCCCATCAGCCGCGGCCGTGCTTGGTGATCAGTGAGCGTGCGCTGTCCAGCAGCGCCTTGCCGTTGAAGCCACGCTTGTTCATGTCGGCCACCCATTCGTCGTCGATCTGCGCCGACAGCTTGACGAATTCAGCCGTCTGTTCGGCCGTGAACTGGTAGATGGTGTTGTTGCGGTCGGTGGCGCTCTTGCGGCCGTTGGGGTCGTTGCCCTGCTGAGTCTTGCCCAGCCAGGCCGAGGTGGCCAGACCTGAATTGGCGTCCATCACCTTCTTCAGGTCGGGCGCCAGGCCTTCGTACTTGGCCTTGTTCATCGCCATCACGAACGTGGTCGTGTACAGCGCCGGGCTGTTGGCCGGGAACTCGCTGTGGAACTTGGTCAGTTCGTGCACCTTCACCGAGGGCACCACTTCCCAGGGTATGACGCAACCGTCGATGGTGCCCTTGCTCAGCGCGTCGGGAATCTGCGGCAGCGGCATGCCCACCGGCGTGGCGCCCACGCTGGCCAGCAGCTTGGTGACCTGGCGCGTGGGGCCGCGCATCTTCAGGCCCTTCAGGTCGGCCGCGCTCTTGATGGGCTTGTTGACGGTGTGGAACATGCCCGGGCCGTGCACGTGCAGTGCCAGCACCTGTGTTTCCTTGAATTCATCGGGGCACTGGGTCGGGAAGTATTCCCAATAGGCCTTTGAAGTGGCTTCGGCGTTGTTCATGATGAAAGGCAGCTCGAAGGCTTCGATGCGCGGGAAGCGGCCTGCCGTGTTGCCGGGCAGCGTCCACACCACGTCGACCACGCCGTCGCGCGCCTGGTCGTACAGCTGCACCGGCGTCCCGCCCAGTTGCATCGCGGGGTAGGCCTCGAACTTGATGCGCCCGCCGGATTCCTTCTCGACCTTTTCCATCCACGGCTTGTGCATGCCCAACCAGACGTTGCTCATTGGCGCCATGAAGGTGTGAAACTTCAGCGTCACCGTTTGCTGGGCCAGGCCAGCCAGGTGGGGCACGCCCAATGCGGCAGCAGCGGCACCTTGGACAAATGAACGGCGTTTCATGCGGGTCTCCGGTAGAAAAAAAGGGCAGGGGCGGGTCTGGGAAGCTAACGGGCACTCAGGCGCCCGGTGGTCAGGGTTTCACCCAACGTACTGAACCAGCCACAAAGATATGGCCGGGAAAAACAGCAGCAGAAGCGTGCGCAAGGTGTCGCTAACCAAAAACGGCATCACGCCGCGGTAGCTCTCTGCGATGGGAACGTCTTTGGCCATCGCGTTCACCACATACACGTTCAAACCCACAGGCGGCGCCAACAGGCCAAAACCCACCGTCATCAGCACCATGATGCCGAACCAGATGGCCACGCTTTCTTTGGCCATGCCGAAGTCCAGGCCCATCACCATCGGGAAGAAGATCGGGATCGTGAGCAGGATCATGCTCAGCTCGTCCATCACCGCGCCCAGCACGACGTAGAACAGCAAAATGGCACTGATCACCATCAACGGCGGCAGGCCCCAGCCCTGCACCACGCTGGACAACTGTGCCGGCACTTGTGTCAACGCCAGCGCCGAATTCATCAGGTCGGCGCCCAGGAAGATCATGAAGATCATGGCGCTGGACTCGGCGGTGGAATAGAAACACTGCTTGAAGCCAGCCCAGTTGATTTCACGTTTCAAGAGCGCCGCCACAAAGGTGGCCGCAGCGCCCACTGCAGCACCTTCGGTGGGCGTGAACTTGCCACCGTAGATGCCACCAAACACGATGAGAAAGATCACCGCGATGGGCACGATGCCGCGCAGTGAATCAACGCTGAGTTTGGGCGCTTCGTCGTGTTCAGGCGCCTGGCCCGGCACCAGCCGCACGTAGATGGCCACGGCAGCCATGTAGCCCAGCATGGCGATGATGCCCGGCACCATGGCCGCGGCAAACAGCTTGGCGATGTTCTGCTCGGTCAGGATGGCGTAGATGACCAGCGGCACCGAAGGCGGTATCAGGATGCCCAGTGTGCCCCCGGCCGCCAACGTGCCGGTGGCCAGGCGGCCCGAGTAACCGTGTTTGCGCATCTCCGGCAGCGCCACCTGCGTGATGGTGGCTGCCGTGGCTACTGACGAACCGCAGATGGCACCAAAAGCCGCGCTGGCCATCACCGCGGCCATCGCCAGCCCACCCTTGAAGCGGCCCATCACAGCGGCCGCGAACTGGAACAGCGCCCTCGAAATGCCGCCTTGCGTGGCGAAGTTGCCCATCAAGATGAAGAGCGGAATCACGCTCAGGTCGTAGCTGGCAAACCGCGCAAAGGCCTGCGTGTTCAGGAAGTTGGCCAGCGGCAACCAGCCGGCTTGCAGCACGTAGCCGGTGACGCCGGCAAAAAACATCGAGATGGCGATGGGTGTGCGCAACGCCATCAGCACCAGCATGACGGCAAAGATCAGCAGCGCCAGCGCGATGGGGCTCACGGGTGCACCCTAAGGCCTGCGGCAGGTTGCGCCCAGCGGGA
>JANNMQ010001124.1:0-2931 GCA_031398045.1 Rubrivivax sp. | reverse complement strand
GGCCTGCTGTCAGACGAACCCGGCCAGCACCACAGCCCAGCACCCTTCATTGCCACGTGACCGCCTCCTGACCCCCACGTGACCTACCCCAACGAGTTACCTCTGCGGTCGCTGCAGTTTTATGCAACGGCGCCCTACCCTTGCAGTTACCTGCCCGACCGTTTTGCACGGTCGCAGGTAGCCACGCCCAGCCATCTGATCAATGCCGACACCTATTCCGGGCTCGTGGCCGGGGGCGTTCGGCGCAGCGGCATGTTCACCTACCGGCCGTCTTGCGACGGTTGCCGCGCCTGCGTGCCGCTGCGGGTGCCAGTTGAAAGTTTTGTGCCCTCACGCAGCCAGCGCCGCAGCGCCAAAGCACACGCGGGGCTGAAAGCGCGTGTGCTGCGGCTGGGTTTTTTGCCCGAACATTACCAGCTGTACTTGCGTTACCAGGCCGGCCGCCACAGCGGCGGTGGCATGGACCAGGACAGCGTGGACCAGTACACCCAGTTCCTGCTGCAAAGCCGCGTCAATTCACGCATGGTGGAGTTTCGCGAGCCCGGGGCTGACGGCTTGCCCGGCGCCCTGAAAATGGTGTCGATCCTGGACGTGCTGACCGACGGCATCTCGGCGGTCTACACCTTTTACGAACCCGAGCCGGCCACCAGTTACGGCACTTACGGCGTGCTGTGGCAGGTGGAGCAGACACGCATCCTCAAGCTGCCTTACGTCTACCTGGGGTACTGGATCGCAGCCAGCCCCAAGATGGCCTACAAGGCGCAGTTCGGGCCGCACCAGGTGCTGCTGGACGGTCAATGGCAGAGCCCGCCGGCTTGAGCACAGCCACCGGCGTCGCGCTGCGTGCGCTGTTGCAGCAGCGCCTGGGCAGGCTTGAATTGATAAGCATCGACCTCCTGGATCGGCGCCATGCGGCAGTGGCACTGGCCGTCACCGAAGAAGGCTTTGGGGCCGGTATCGAAGGCCTGCCGCAGCATGACAGTTGGAGCACGGCACCCGCCCTGCTGCTGACGCGCCGGGCGCAGAGCCTGCGCAGCCACGCCGGGCAGTGGGCGCTGCCGGGTGGCCGCATCGACGCCGGCGAAACACCTGAACAAGCGGCGCTGCGTGAACTGTCTGAAGAAGTGGGCCTGCAATTGCAGCCTACCGATGTGTTGGGCCGGCTGGATGACTACGCCACCCGCTCGGGTTACGTCATCACGCCCGTGGTGGTGTGGGCTGGTGCGGCGGCGCACGCCGTGCCGCACGAAGCTGAAGTGGCCAGCATCCACCGCATCCCGGTGGTCGAATTCTTGCGTGCCGATGCACCCTTGCTGAACCACGTGCGAGGCGCTGAACACCCGGTGCTGCGCATGCCCGTGGGCCAGCGCTGGATAGCCGCCCCCACCGCCGCTTTTTTGTATCAGTTTGCGCAGGTGGGCTTGCGCGGCCAGCTGCAACGTGTGGCGCATTTTGACCAGCCGCAGTTCGCCTGGAAGTAGCGGACTGCACGGCGTGGCCAGCCTGCGTCACCTGGTGCTGTTCGCAGCAGCCGTACTGCTGGCCGCGTCACCTGTTGCGGCGCAGTTCAAGCTGCCCGACGAACCCGCATCCGCGCCCATCGGGCCCTACACCATCGTGCCGGGCGTGAAACTGCCGCCACCCGACACGACACCCCGCTGGACACCCGTGCCGCGCATCACGGGCCGTCTGCAGGCCGCCGATATTGGGCTGGTGATCAACACCGCCGACCCCTATTCGGTGGCTGTGGGTGAACACTACATCCGCCGCCGCGCGCTGCAGCCGCAACAGGTGTTGCGCTTGATGCTGCCCACTGCAGCGGCACTGTCGCTGGCTGATTTCGAGCGCCTGCGCGGCCAGATCAAGCAGCATTTCGGGCCCGCCACGCAAGCGCTGGCGCTGGCCTGGAAAGCCCCCTACGCCGTGTCTTGCAACAGCATCACAGGTGCATTGGCCTTGGGTTTTGACGCGGGCTTGTGTGCACAAAGCTGCAAGCCTTCACGGGTGTCGCCCTACTTCAACGCCACCACCAACCGGCCCTACAACAGCCTGGGCTGGCGGCCTTCGATGCTGCTGGCGGCAGACAGCGTGGAGCAAGCGCGTGAACTGATAGACCGTGGTGTGCGCGCCGACCACAGCCTGGCACGCCGCAACCGCGCACCCGTGACGGTGATGCAGTTGCTGACCGACGACGCCGCGCGCCGCGTGCGCACCGCCCTGTACCCACCCGAAGGACCGGTGCCCGGCGTCGGTGTGCATGTGCGTGTGGCACCGGCCGCGGCGCTGGCCAGCGCCCGCCGTGTGCTGCTGGTGACCACCGGCTCGGTGAACCTGAACCTGGCCAGCCGGCCCGACTGGGTGCCGGGTGGCCTGGGTGACCACCTGACGTCGGTGGGTGGTGCACTGCAGGGCGGCCACGGCCAAAGCACGGCGCTGGAATGGATAAGCTCGGGCGCCACCGCCAGCCATGGCACCGTCAGTGAACCCTGCAACCACCTGCAAAAGTTTCCGCACCCGCAGATCCTGCTGCTGCACTACCTACAAGGCGCCACGGCGCTGGAGGCGTACTGGAAAAGCGTGGCCTGGCCGCAGCAGTCGCTGTTTATCGGCGAGCCTTTGGCAGCACCGTTTGCAGTGCCCAAGCGGCCCCTGTTGGGTGCGCCAAGGCCCCCTGCGTAGCCCGCCCGCACAGGGCGCACAGCCTCGGCATGAGCCATGCCTTGGTGCCATGCAGGGTGCTGAATACAAAACCCGCAGACACCCCATCTTGCGCCAGCAGGGCACGGCCTTGCAGCGCACCGCCGGTGACTGCAAACTGCAGCTGGGCGGTTGCTTTGCGCAGCTGCGTGGTTACCTCGTAAACCGGTGGCGAAGCTCGATGGCCTGGCCATGGCGCACCTGGACCGAGATGTAGTAAGGGTCAAAACCCTC
>JANNMQ010001096.1:0-16228 GCA_031398045.1 Rubrivivax sp. | reverse complement strand
CCTACGAAAATCCCAAATTCGTGGAAGACCTGGTGCGCGATGTGGCACTGCGTCTGAATGCCGAAGTGCGCATCGGGCGCTACCGGGTCGAAGTGGAGAACTTCGAGTCGATACACAACCACAGCGCCTACGCCTGCATCGAGCAGGCGTAGGCGGGCCGCGCAGCAGCACAACCACAGCGCCTAGGCCTGCATTGAGCGCAACTGAGGCCTTGTTTTAGGGCCGGCGCAGGTGATGCACTGAGCGCTGCACAAAAGCCCGCTGACCGGTGTCATGGTCCCAGCGCTGCACCGTGGCGCATTCGGCGGCGCCCGCTTCGATGCTGATCAGGTTGACCGAATGGCCTGCCAGGCCACGCACGCGTGCGCTGACGGCAGTGCCAGCCTGCACCGCCCAGCCGCCGCTGGGCAGCGGCAGCACAAAAGGCAGGTGGATATGCCCGCCCAGGATGAGGTCCACACCGGAAGCACCCCAGCGCTGCAACGCCTGGGCGTGGCCGTGCAAGCGGTTTTTGTGGTCCTCCGGCCGGGTTACGGCCAGCGGCTGGTGCACCACCACCACGCGGCGTTGCCCTGGCCGCGCGTTCACCAGTTTCTGCGCCACGCGCTCGATCTGCAGCGTCGACAGCTCACCATCCTGGTGTCGCCACCAGCGTGTGGTGTTGACACACAGCAGCAGCAGGTCGTCGGTATCGGTGCTGGGCTCCAGGTCATCACCAAAAGCCTGGGCGTAGCGCGCGTAAGGGCTCAGCAGCCGCAGCGGCAGGTGCCACAGCGGGATGTCGTGGTTACCGGGTATGGCCAGGCACAGCGGCACTTGCAGGCGCTGGACAAAGCGGCGCGCGGCTGCAAACTGCGCTGCCGTGGCACGCTGTGTGATGTCGCCCGACAGCACCACGATGTCAGGCCGCTGGGTATGGGCCAGTTGCACCAGGGCGTCCACCACGGGCTGCCGTTCGGTGCCGAAGTGGGGGTCGGAGACATGCAGCAGCCTTGTCATCCCGAGGGGCCGGGCGCGTGGTGAAGCGGGTGTTCAAGCGGGTGTTCGAGCGGGTGTTCAAAGATGTGCTCGGGCGCGCGTTCGGGCACTGACGGGGGTGGCTGCAACAGCTCCAGCGTTTGCGGCGCCACCTGGAAGGTCAGCGGCAACTGCATCCACGCCACTTCGCCATCGGTGGCCACCTTGATGCGCTGGCCGCGCAGGCCGGCCAGGCGGCGGCGCGGGCGCACCGTCAGATGTTGAGTGGCTATGTGCACCAAGTCCTGCGCCTGGCCCAGGCGGCCCAATGCACCCCGCAGCAGCAGTGCCAGCATGCGCAGACGGCCCACGGGCTTCAGCGCAATCGCCGCCAGGTAGCCGTCTTCGATCGCCTGCGCTTCCGGAAAGCCCAGTTGCTGCATCTGCAGCGCGTTGTTGCCTACAAACAGCGTGGGTGTGCGCAGTTCACGTTCGCTGCCCTGTGAAGCCACGCGCAGGTGCAGGCTGCGGTGACCGCGTAACACCGTGGCCAGGCCCGCACTAAAAGCCACCCAGCGGCTGCGACCAAACTGTGCTTTCCAGGCTTCGCGGTCTTCCAGCAGCTGTGGGTAAAGGCCCAGACTGGCGTTGACCAAAAACACCCGGTCCCCCACCAAACCCACCTGTACGGGCTGATGCTGGCCGGCCAGCAGCACCTGCAGCGCTTGTTCGGTGTCGGCCGGGATGCCATGGGTGCGGCTGAAGTAGTTGAAGGTGCCTTGTGGTAGCACGCCGAACACGCAGCCGCTGCCCAAGGTGGCCTGTGCCACGGCGTTAATGGTGCCGTCACCGCCCGCTGCCACCACCACACCGCCGCTGGCCTGGGCCTGGGCCACCGCCTGGCGGGCGATGCTGCCCAGCTGCTGGGGGTCGTCAACCTGCATCAGCTGCAACACACGCCCGGCGGCACGGCAGCCGCTTTCCAGCGCGGCGCGCACTTCGTCGGCAGGGCCGTGGCCCGCACCCAGGTTGAACACCACCACCAGTGGTGGGCCCGCCAGCATGCCGGGTTCAGCCACCGCGTGCTTTCTGCACCTGCGAAGTTTGCAACGCTGTCGATTTCATAACCAAGGATGATGCCGCGCCCAAGACAACCGCACCCCGCGCGGGGCTGGGCGCTGGGGGTGTCGGCACGGGCCTGGCATTCCGTGACGCAGTTGGCATGCCGCGCCCGGTGTAGGAATATGCCTGACAAAGTGGCTGGAAGAAGCGGGACTGAAGTGACGGAACAGTGCTGATGTGCCCGGCCAATTCTGCGCTTTACAGTTTGTTGCATCGACTCTCCCCCCGCAGCAGCTACCGCCGCAACCACCGCCCCAACCACCGCCGCAACCACCGCAGAAAGCGCCAGCATGACCACTGACCAAATCCTTGCCGAAATCCGCGAAGCCAATCTGTCGTACCTGATGCTGGCGCAAAGCCTGATCCGCACCGACCGTGACCAGGCCCTGTTCCGCCTGGGTGTGAGCGAAGACACTGCCAACCTGATTGGCGCGCTGACGCCGGCACAGATGATGAAGATTGCCACCGGCAACACGTTGCTGTGCCGCTTCCGCATGGACGACGACACGGTGTGGAACCTGATCACCAGCCACGGCAAGGGCTCGGCCAATGACGGCATGTCGCGCCTGCATGCTTCCATCCTGCTGGCTGGCCGCCACCGCGAAGCAGCCTGATCTCGAGCTACCCGCAAGACCCCCGCAACGCCACACAAATACACCGAGGAGTACCCCATGGCACGCACCAAGAGCATCCTGACCGAAGCCCGCCAGATCGAAAGAGCGGTGATCTTGATCAACCTGGGGGCACGCCTGCAGGTGTTGGAAAGCGAAACCGACCTCAGCTACGAGCGTCTGCTGCGCCTGTACAAAGAAGTGGCGGGCAAAAGCCCCAGCAAAGGCCAACTGCCGTTTTCAACCGACTGGTTCATGACCTGGCAGCCCAACATCCACGCCAGCCTGTTCCTGAACATGCACGAGTACCTGAACAAGGTGGCGGCGCTGGACGAGATTGACACCGTCATCAAAGCCTACCAGCTGTACCTGGAACAGATGCAGTCACAAGGCCTTGAGCCGTTGCTCAGCGTGACGCGCGCTTGGCGGCTGGTGAAGTTTGTCGACAACGGCATGCTGACCATGACCGCCTGCAGCAAGTGCGGCGGCCACTTCGTGACACACCCGCACGAAATGGCCCGCTACTACGTGTGTGGCCTGTGCAACCCGCCAGCTCGCGCGGGCAAAGGCAAGCTGGCCGGCGCCCTGCATCTGGGTGCTACCAAGTTCGACCAGGCCCACGCATTGCAGGCTTCGCACTGAATGGCCGCTGTTGGCGTGCAAAAGTTCACAGCGGAAGGCCTTCAACTGCTTAAGCCGGGTGTTCTAGCGGCCGACAACCAGATGTAGTTTGTGGTTTTCATTGTTCGTCTCCTCCTGGCACAGTTCTCTGTGCTTTCAAGCGGGTCCTCCGGGACCCGCTTTTTTTTCGTTCCTACCGAAAGGTGCGGCCACAAGCCTCAAGCCCGGTCCCCGACGTGCCATTGAAGTCGGGTTGAAAGCTGGGAGCGCTTTGCACCGCATTTCAGAGTCTGGGTGGCCTGATTTTCAAGCGACAGTGTGTGCCGGCCAGGCCTTGCTGCCCGCTGAAACCGTATGCCCAAGACCTTCACCGCCAAGCCCGCAACCCACCCTGATGCCCCTGACACTGCTGTGCAGCCCGCTGCGTTGTCCGTCGACGGGTACAGACCGGCGCTGCAGGCTGCTGCGCGGGCCGTGCTGTGGATGGGCAAGGTTGCAGGGGCGGGGCTGCCCTGGCCGCTGCCGGCTGTAAGGGCGTGGGCTGTCGGCTGGTTGCTGTGGCGCTTGGCCCTGCTGGCGGGCGCTGCGCCCGCTCTGGCGTTGGCCCTGGGTTGCGGCGGTGGTGCCTTGCTGGCCTGGCGTTGCCAAGGCAACTGGCGCCGCGGCCTTGCAGCGCTGGGGTTTCCGCTCGCGGCTTGGTGGGCCGGGGCTGCACAAGGGCTGGCGGCGGCATGGTGGCTGTTGCCTTTGCTACCGCTGATGCTGCTTTACCCGCTGCGGGCCTGGCGTGACGCGCCATTTTTCCCAACACCTGCCGCCGCATTGAAGGGCCTGCCCGAGATCGTGGGACAGCCCGCACAGATCATGGACGCCGGCTGCGGCTTGGGCCACGGGCTGCGCGCATTGGCCACACAGTGGCCACAGGCGCGGCTGCAGGGGGTCGAGTGGAGCCCGCTGTTGGCCACTGGCGCGCGCCTGCTGGCGCCGGCTGCCCGAATCAGGCGGGGTGACATGTGGGCCCGTTCGTGGGCACCTTTTGACCTGGTTTACGTCTTCCAGCGCCCCGAGAGCATGGCCCGCGCCTGGGCCAAGGCGCAACAAGAGTTGAGACCCGGCGCTTGGCTCGTGAGTCTGGAATTTGCGGTGCCTGGCGTACAGCCCACCGCCTGCCTGGCCGGCCCTGGCCGCCGAACGGTGTGGATATACCGCCTCTAAACGGCCACTTCTGATTCAACCGCTGCGCCGGGCCGCCGATAACAGGGTGACCCCGTTTGGGGAAGTGCAGGGCCCAGTCGGGTCTTGCTGAGCAGTTTGCCCGGACGCAAGAGACATGTTCGTCATCATCGGTTGGGTTGTCGCGTTGGGGGCCGTGTTTGGCCTTTTCATCGCCCACGGCGGCAACATGGGCCCCATCATCGCCGCGCTGCCCTGGGAACTGGGCATGATTGGCGGCGCCACGCTGGGTGCTTTTCTGGTCAACAACCAGATGCCGGTGATCAAGGCCACGCTGGGCGGTGTGGGTGCCTGTTTCAAGGGCAACAAATACACCAAAGCGCGCTACATGGAGCTGCTGGCGCTGCTGTACGACATCCTGCAAAAGGCGCGCAAAGAAGGCCTGATGTCGATCGAGAAAGACGTCGAAGACCCGCACAGCTCGGCGCTGTTCCAGAAATACCCGGGTGTGGGCAACGACCACCACGTGACTGAATTTGTCACCGACTATCTGCGCATGATGGTCTCGGGCAACCTGAATGCGCACGAGATCGAGTCGCTGATGGACGCCGAGATCGAGACCCACCACCACGAGGCCCATGCGCCCGTGGCCGCCATCCAGCGGGTGGCCGGCGGCCTGCCGGCTTTTGGCATCGTGGCGGCGGTGTTGGGCGTGATCAAGACCATGGGTTCAGTGGGCCAGCCACCGGCGGTGTTGGGCGGCATGATCGGCTCGGCGCTGGTGGGCACGTTCCTGGGCATCCTGCTGGCCTACGCCGTGGCCGAGCCGCTGGCCGGGCTGCTGGAACAGAAGGTCGAAGAAAGCGGCAAAGAACTCACCTGCATCAAGACCACGCTGCTGGCCAGCATGCAAGGCTACGCCCCGCAAGTGGCCATCGAGTTTGGCCGCAAGGTGTTGCTGTCTGGTGCACGGCCTACCTTCAGTGAGCTTGAAGCGCACGTGAAGAAGAAGTAATGGCAGCGCGCAACGTTCAGCGGCCGGCGCAGCCAGGCCGACTTCCAGTGGACCCCGCGGAACCGGCTTCGCCGGGCCGCCAGGGGCCGCCACAGGCGGGACGCCTGGGGCCTTCGTGCCGTCCAAGCCCGCGCAGGCGGGCTTGGAGCCGCGGCACTCAGCCCCCCTGGGGGGGCGACGGCGAAGCCGTATCGGGGGGGGTGAAAGATGTCTGGTGATGCCAAGAAGCTTCAGCCCATCATCATCAAGCGCATCAAGAAGGGCGGCCATGCTGTGCACGGAGGTGCGTGGAAGATTGCCTACGCCGACTTCGTGACGGCCATGATGGCTTTCTTCCTGTTGATGTGGCTGCTGGGCAGCACCACCGAGGGCGACAAGAAGGGCATCGCCGACTACTTTGCGTCACCGCTGAAAGTGGCCATGAGCGGCGGCTCGGGCTCTGGCGACTCGTCCCATGTCGTCAAGGGCGGCGGCGAGGATCTCACGCGCAGCACCGGCCAGGTCAAACGTGGCGAACTGGAGGCCAAGCGCAGCACCGTCAATCTGCATCAGCTGAAAGACGAGCAAAAACGCGCCGAAGTGGCGCGCCTGGAAAACCTGAAGCGCAAGGTGCAGGAACGGCTGGATCAGAACAACAAACTGGCGGGTTTGAGCGCACAGATACGGCTGGACATGACGGTGGACGGACTGCGCATCCAGATCATCGACCAAGCACAGCGCCCCATGTTTGCCAGTGGCAGCGCGGTGGTGCAGTCCTACATGCGTGAACTGCTGCGCGAGGTGGGCGCGGTGCTGGCCGACGTGCCCAACCGGCTGACGCTGGAAGGCCACACCGATGCGGTGCCGTTTTCAGGCAGTGCCGAGGGCCGCGAACGCGGCTACAGCAACTGGGAACTCAGCGCCGACCGCGCCAATGCGTCGCGCCGGGAACTGCTGGCCGGCGGCCTGCCGGAAGAGCAGGTGTTGCGCGTGCAGGGTCTGGCGGCCAGCAATCCCTTTGACCGCACCGAAGCCACCGCACCCACCAACCGGCGCATCAGCATCATCGTGATGACCCGCGAAGCCGAAGACAACGTCTTCCGCGCCGGCGCCAATGCTGCGGCCGAAACCGAAGTTGAAGCCGCAGCGGTCACGCCGCCGGCCGCGGCGTCGAGCCAGCCGACCTCAAGTAAGCCCACCACCCTCCGATAAGACGGTTCAACCGCCGCCTTTCCAACCCCACTCTTTTTCTGAACCTTCTGACCGAGGTTTGCACGCATGAACAGCACTGACTTGAAGTTTCTCGTCGTCGACGACTTCTCCACCATGCGTCGCATCGTGCGCGGCCTGCTCAAGGAAATGGGCTGCAACAACGTGGAAGAAGCCGAAGATGGAGTGGTGGCGCTGTCGACCCTGAAGGCCAGCAAGTTCGACTTCGTGGTGTCGGACATCAACATGCCCAACATGAACGGTTTTGACCTGCTCAAGGCGATCAAGGCCGAAGACAGTCTGAAGCACCTGCCGGTGCTGATGGTGACGGCCGAAGCGCGCAAGGAAGACATCCTGCTGGCGGCGCAATCAGGGGCAGCGGGGTACATCGTCAAGCCCTTCACGAAGGCCACGCTGGAAGAGAAGGTGCAGAAGATCCTGCAAAAACTGGCTGCCGTGGCCTAGGTCGGCAAGAGCAACTTGTTCAACCGCAGCCAGCGAGAAAACCACATGAAGATGGACAGTGCAGCCACTCTGCAGCCGGCCGCCACGGCGGCCCCTGAAGAAGTCTTTCAACAGATCGGAACACTCACGCGCATGTTGCATGACACCCTCACGCAACTGGGGGTGATGCCCAAGTTGCAACTGGCCACCGATGGCTTGCCCGATGCCCGCAGCCGCTTGAGCTACATCGCCGAAAAGACGGCGCAGGCCGCCAACAAAGTGCTTAATTCAGTGGACCAGGCCAAGGCCGACCATGCCGCCATCAGCGCCGCCACGCAGGCCATTGCGCGTGACATCGTGGCCGACCCTGTGAAGGCGGTGGCCAGCGGTGCGGTTTACAACTTCGTGCGCGAAGTAGAAATTCGCACGGCGCAGATGGACGGCCACCTCACCGACATCATGCTGGCGCAAGACTTTCACGACCTCACCGGCCAGGTGGTGGCCAAGGTGGTGACGCTGGCCGATGAACTGGAAGACAGCTTGCTGAAGCTGCTGGTGCAGGTGGTGCCACCTGAACACCGTGGAAAAGTGGACACCAACGCCTTGCACGGGCCCGTGATGAACCCCGCAGGCCGCACCGACGTGGTCAAGAACCAGGTTGAAGTGGACGACCTGCTGGCCAGCCTGGGCTTTTAGGTGCCGCGCTCGCCACAAGGCTGGGCATCCGGCGTCGCAAGGTCTTTGAATACACGGGTTTAGCACCCGCTATTTGCGCTCAAGTCGTCCAGCCAGGGGCGGCACCATCGCAGGGCTCCCACCGCGGGGCCTGTTTGGGCAACGGTTGTCGCCGCGCGCTGCGGCGCTTGCTTGAACGGGGCGCTGGTGGGCACACATGCCCATGGCCGACAGCGCACAAGACAAAAAACTACCCGCCAGCGAGCGCCGCATCAAAAAGGCGCGTGAAGAAGGCCAGGTTGCGCGTTCGCGCGACCTCGGCCACCTCACCACGCTGGGGGCTGGCATGGCGCTGATTGCTTTTGTGGCGGTGGATGCACTGTCGGGTGTATCGGCCCTGTTGAAAGCAGGCTTGAAGTTTGATGCCGCCTTGCTGGCGCAGCCCGCCAGCATGCTGGACCGGCTGGCCGAGTTGGGCCTGCACATGATGGTGTTGCTGCTGCCGCTGGCCGCGCTGGTGTGGGCCTTGGCGGCGGCCACCGGCATGCTGGCCGGTGGCTGGAACTTCACCTGGCAGCCGCTGCAGCCCAGCCTGGGCAAGCTCAAACCCATTGGCGGTTTGGGCCGTGTGTTTTCCGGCCATCAATTGGGCGACACGCTGAAGGCCAGCTTGTTGGCTTTGGTGCTGGCAGTGGCAGGCGCGCTGGTGTTGCGCACGCACTGGCTTGAATTTGCTGAACTGCTGGCCATGCCGCTGCCTGCCGCCTTGCCCAAGGCCGGTGATTTGGTGCTGAGTGGCTTGTTACCGGTGGGTGCTGTGCTGGCGGTGTTTGCAATCGTCGACGTGCCGCTGCAGCGCCACAAGTTGCTGCAACGCCTGCGCATGAGCGTGCAGGAAGCGAAGCAGGAAATGAAAGAGACCGAAGGCAACTCGCAGGTCAAACAGCAGATGCGGGCCCGCATGCGCGAGATGGCCAACCGGCGCATGTTCGCCAAGGTACCCAGCGCCGACCTGGTGGTGATGAACCCCAGCCACTACGCCGTGGCGCTGAAGTACGACGATGCCACCATGGCCGCGCCGCGTGTGGTGGCCAAGGGGGCCGACCTCGTGGCCCTGCGCATCCGCGACCTCGCGCGTGAACATGGTGTACCCGTGCTGCAGGCGCCGCCGCTGGCGCGCGCGCTGTACGCCCACACCGAGCTGGATGCCGAAGTACCAGCGCGCCTGTTTGGCGCCGTGGCGCAGGTGCTGGCCTGGGTGTTCCAGCTGCGCGATGCCATGGCGGCTGGCCGCAAGGCCCACATGGCCGCACCCGTGCCTGACGTGCCACCCGACCTGGACCCGGCCAACCCGGCGGCTGCGGCTGCCAAGGCCAGCAAAGCCGCCGCCCAGTCCGCAGGCGGCACGAAGGACACCAGCGCCGGGGACGCTGAGTCATGAACCCCCTGCTGCAATGGGCCAACCGCGTGATGGGCCCCGCCAACGGGCCGCGTGCCCAGGCCGTGAAGGCGCTGGTGCTGCCCGGCTTCGTGGTCATGATGCTGGCCATGATGGTGCTGCCGCTGCCGCCGTTTGTGCTCGACCTGCTGTTCACTTTCAACATCGCGCTGGCGCTGGTGGTGATGATGGTGTCGTCGCAGATGATCAAGCCGTTGGACTTCGCGGCCCTGCCCACCGTGCTGCTGGTGACGACGCTGCTGCGCCTGAGCCTGAACGTGGCCTCCACGCGCGTGGTGCTGATGGACGGCCACAACGGCCCGGGCGCAGCGGGGCAAGTGATCGAGGCCTTCGGACACTTCCTGATCGGCGGCAACTTCGGTGTCGGCCTGATCGTGTTTGCCATCCTGGTGGTTATCAACTTCGTGGTCGTGACCAAGGGCGCTGAACGCATCGCTGAAGTGGGTGCGCGGTTTGCGTTGGACGCCATGCCGGGCAAACAAATGGCCATCGACGCCGACCTGAACGCCGGCCTCATCGACGAAAAGGTGGCGCGCCAGCGCCGTGCCGAGGTGGCCGAAGAAGCCGACTTCTTCGGCAGCATGGACGGTGCCAGCAAGTTTGTGCGTGGCGACGCGATGGCCGGCCTGCTGATTTTGTTCATCACCATGATCGGCGGTTTTGCCATCGGCATGGCCAGCCATGGCATGGGCGCTGGCGATGCGGCCACGGCTTACATCACGCTGGCGGTGGGCGACGCGCTGGTGGCGCAGATACCGGCGCTGCTGATTTCGGTGGCCGCGGCGATGGTGGTGTCGCGCGTGGGCAAAGAGCAGGACATCGGCTCGCAGATCCGCAACCAGGTGTTTGACTCGCCGCAGGCGCTGGGTGTGGCCGCCGGCATCATCGGCATGCTCAGCGTGGTGCCGGGCATGCCGCACCTGGTTTTTATGCTGGTCGGCTCTGCGCTGGCGCTGCTGGCCTGGCAGCTGCACAAGCGCCGCCAACAGGCGGCACTGCAGCCAGAATCTTCTGAAGCTGAAGTGCTGCCAGCGGCCAACCCCGAAGCCAGCTGGGACGACCTGACGCCTGTGGACACGCTGGGCCTGGAAGTGGGCTACCGGCTGATTGCGCTGGTGGACAAAACGCGCCAGGGCGACTTGCTGGCGCGCATCAAGGGTGTGCGCAAGAAGTTTGCGCAAGACGTGGGCTTTTTGCCGCCGCCCGTGCACATCCGCGACAACCTGGTGGAGCTCAAGCCCAGTGCTTACCGCGTCACGCTGCGTGGCGCTGTGGTGGGCGAAGGCGAAGCCATGCCCGGGCTCTTCTTGGCCATCAACCCCGGCGGTGTGAAAGCCTCGGTGCAGCAGCAGCTGCCTGGCACCAAAACCACCGACCCGGCCTTTGGTTTGCCCGCCGTGTGGATTGAAGAACGGCACAAGGAAATGGCCCAAATGAGTGGGTTTACGGTGGTTGATTGCGCCACCGTGGTGGCCACCCATCTTTCACACTTGATGCAGGTAAATGCCGCAAAACTGCTGGGCCGCGTGGAAACACAAAGCCTGGTGGACCATGTCACCAAGCTGGCACCCAAGTTGATCGAAGACGTCGTCCCCAAGATGGTTGGAATCGCTGCCCTGCAACGTGTGCTGCAACTGCTGCTGGAAGAGGGCGTGCACATCCGCGACATGCGATCCATCGTTGAATGTCTGGCCGAACATGCCAGTGTGGTGACCGAGCCGGCCGAGCTGGCGCGCCGAATCCGCGTGCACCTGGCACCCGCCATCGTGCAGCAGATTTACGGTGCGGTGAAAGAGCTGGACGTGATTGCACTCGACCCCGAACTGGAACGTTTGGTGACGCAGGCGCTGAACTCACCGCATGGCGCTGCCCTCGACCCCGGCGTGGCCGAAAGCTTGAGCAAAGGCGCCGCCGACACCGCGCGCCGCCAGGAAGACCTGGGCCTGCCGGCTTGCCTGCTGGTGCCCGACCTCATCCGCGCCCCAATGGCCCGGCTGCTCAAGCGAGCAGCACCGCGCCTGAAGGTGTTGGGTCATAGCGAAATACCTGAAACCCACTCGATCCGGATCGGTTCGATCATCGGAGGCACCGCATGAACGTCAAACGCTTCACGGCCCGCACATCGCGCGAGGCGCTGGCCCTCGTCAAGGCCGCTTTTGGTGACGACGCGGTGGTGATGTCCACCCGCCCCTGCGCCGAAGGCGTGGAGGTGGTGGCGATGGCCGGCGACAGCGTGATGGAGCTGGAGCAGGTGGGTGCTGCACCGGCGGCCAGCAGCCGTGCTGCGGTGCGTGGGCGTGACAACGCGCCCGCCGCGCCTGCGCAGCGCAGCGCGCAGCCGCCGTCGTGGACCGCCCCTGAACGCCCCGCAGCGGCCCGCATTGCCGCTGCGGCGCGCCAGTTGGCCGAGCCTGCTGCGGGCTTGCAGCAGCCAGCCAGTGGCCGACCCAGCCAGCCCCGTCAGCCCTCATGGGCCAGCACGCAGGGGCGCCAGCGCCTGGAGCCTTCGCTGGATGCCGAACCCAGCCACCCTCCCGCCTGGGCTGCGGCTGAAACACCACGCCCCGCACCGGTGTCCAACCGGCCGACGCGCCCGGCGCTGGCTGATGCCTTGGCCAATGCTGTCAGGCCGGCCCCAAGCGCTGCCACGCCGCTGGCTGCCTCGGTGCAGCGCGACGTGAAAGAGCTGGAGATGTCAACGCTGTCGTTTCAGGAATATGTGCGCCAGCGCATGCTGAAGCGCCGTGATGCCGAACTGGCCGCCGAAGCCAGCGCACAAGCGCCTCGCCAGCCTGCGGTGGTGTCGCCCATCGAAGCCGCACGCAAGCGCTTGTTAGCCACCCACCGCCAGGCGCTGAGCATCGACGAGCGCCGTCTGCCGGTGTTGCACGACGAACTTTCACTGGACGACCTGGCTGCACGCTCTGCAGCGGCGGCGGGCACCGACATCGACGCCGCTGCAACCCCGACCGCAGCCGCCGTGCGGGTAGACCCTGCGCACGGCCAGGGCCCCAACCACGCACCAAGCTCTGCGCCGCAACGGCGTGAGCAGACTGAAATGATGAGTGAGCTGCGTTCCATGCGCGGCCTTATCGAACAACGTTTTGGTGCGCTCGCTTTCATGGAAAAGCTGCAGCGCCAGCCGCGCCAGGCGCAGCTGGCGCAGCGCTTGCTGGACGCCGGTTTTTCACCTGGCCTCATCCGCCGACTGGTGGACGGTCTGCCCGACGACGTGGACGAACAGGCCTGGGCCGCCACGGTGCTGGAGCGCAACCTGCAAACGGCTGAACGTGAAGCCGCGCTGGAAGAGCAGGGTGGCATCTACGCGTTGATCGGTACCACGGGCGTGGGCAAAACCACCAGCACGGCCAAGCTGGCTGCGGCCTTTGCAGCCAAACATGGCGCTGCCAACCTGGGCCTGGTGACGCTGGACGCCTACCGCGTGGGTGCCCACGAACAACTGCGCACCTATGGCCGCATCCTGGGCGTGCCGGTGCACACCGCGCACGACCGCGCGTCGCTGGAAGACTTGCTGGAACTGCTGGCTGGCAAACGCATGGTGCTGATTGACACCGCCGGCATGGCGCAGCGTGACAGCCGCACCCGTGAACTGCTGGAGATGGTGCAACACAGCGCTATCAAGCGGCTGCTGGTCATCAACGCATCGGCGCAGGGCGAGACCATCGAAGACCAGTTGGCGGCCTACGCTGCGCAAAGCTGCAGCGGCGTGGTGCTGTCCAAGCTGGACGAAGCCGTCAAGCTGGGCCCGGCGCTGGATTCGATGGTGCGCCACAAGCTGAAACTGGTGGCGGTGGCCAACGGCCAGCGCGTGCCCGAAGACTGGCACCGGCTGTCGGCCAACGCGCTGATGCAACGCGCGCTGCGCGGCGGCGGCAGCCCGGCCTGGAAGCTCAGCGACAACGAGGTCAACCTGATTTTTGCCGGCATGCCACTCACCGCGCCAGTGGTACCCACGCTCAGCGCACGCGCTTGAGGCCCCCTTCAGGCGGCTTTGAACCTGCATCTGGCCCCCCCTGAGATACCCGCCGAGAACCCTGCGATACCTGCGCCGATGCCCGACTTCTACGCCCCTTCACAACGCATGCCGCTGGACCAGGCTGATGGCCTGCGGCGCATGTTTGCTGCCCGCAGCCACCGGCTGTTGCCGCTGGTGGCCAACCCGCACCTGCCCGACGCCTCGGTCTTGCTGGATCGCCTGGCCGAGGTGCTGGCCGGTCAGGGGCGGCAGGTACTGGTGGTGGACGCCGGTGCCCACGCACCGCTGCCGCCTGAATGGGTGCAGTTGGACCTGGCGCCCTGCATCGAAATGATTTCTGCCCAAGTGGCTTACTTGCCGGCACGCGGTTTGCCGCTGCACTACGTGGACACCCGTGGTTGCGCAGCGGCGTTCATCGAAGCCTTGCAATGGGCCTGCCCAAAGGCCGATGTGATCGTGCTGCATGCCGAAGCGTCAGACCTGGCGCGGGTGTTGAAAAACCGTGCCGCGCGGCCGCTGCTGCTGGCTGCCGACGACCCCGAAAGCCTGAAACACGCCTACGCCAGCTGCAAGCTGCTGGTGCAGCGCTGCAACCTGATGACCTACGACCTGCTGCTGGCCGCCAGCAGCCAGTCGCCGCGGCTGGCGGCCATTGCACGCAGCCTGTCGGGCTGTGCCGACCAGTTTTTGGGTGCCGTGCTGCGCAACTGCGCGTTGGTTGACACGGCCAGGGCCGCCATCGACCCCGGCGAAGAGCTCGCCCAAGCGGGTTTGCTGCATTTGCTGCGGGCGCAATTGAACCTGGACAGCTTGTTCGAAGGGCCTATCACGGAGAAAAACGGCGCGGCCCATTTGACGGCTGCCCCACACAGTGAACCCCCTGGCGCGAGCACTGCTTCGTCGCGCCCTGGTTGGCCAAGCAGCGCAGCACAGGCCTGGCAGGCTGCTGCGGCCGAGCCTTTCCAGACCCACACCGCATACTGACAGAGGCAGACCACATGTACACCGCCAAGGGACAGCTCGACGCAGGCGCGATGCTCAAACAATACAGCCCGCTGGTGCGGCGGCTGGCGCACCAGATGATTGCCAAACTGCCGGCCAACGTGGAGGTGGACGACCTGATCCAGGTGGGCATGATCGGCCTCAGCGACGCCCTGACGCGCTTTGACGCCAACCAGGGTGTGCAGTTCGAAACTTTCGCCACCCAGCGCATCCGCGGCGCCATGCTGGACGAGTTGCGCGGCAACGACTGGATGAGCCGCGGCGACCGCCGCCACCAGCGCAGCATTGAATCGGCCGTGCACAAGCTGGAACAGCGCCTGGGCCGCGCGCCGCACGAAAGCGAAATCGCCAAGGAAATGGGGCTGGCACTCACCGACTACCAGGAACTGCTGGGCAAGGTGCGTGGCACCCAGCTCATCTACCTGGAAGACATGAGTGGCGACGATGGCGACGACGACTTCCTGGACCGCCACGTGCTGGACGATGACGCCAACCCGGTGGCCCGGCTGCAAGACCAACGCATGCGTGAAGCACTGGTGGAGGCCATCAAGAACCTGCCCGAGCGTGAGCAGTACGTGATGAGCATGTACTACGAACACGACATGAACCTGAAGGAAATTGCCGTTGTGCTGGGCGTCACCGAGAGCCGGGTGTGCCAGCTGCACAGCCAGTCCATCGCGCGGCTGCGCACGAGGCTGCGTGAATGGTGAAAGGCGGCCGGCTGTGCAAAGAAAAAGGGCCTTCTGACGGAGGCCCATTTTTCTTGACTGAGGTGCGCAGCGCGCACCGCAGGCGCACCTGCTTCAGGCCAACAATCCACCGCGCGACGGGTTGCGGGCGGTGTTGCCGCCAGCACCGTACAACGGCACCTGGTGGCTGGCGGTGGCGCTTGGAATCAAAACGTCGATGGCACGGTCGAGTGATGCCGTGGCCCGCGCCAGCGCTTCGCGCTGAGCGGCCACCTGGCCACCGGCCATGGCCAGGCGGTGGCGCAACACTTCAGGCACACCCCCGTGTTTGGCCGCGTGCGAAAAGTGGTCCACCGCCGCAGCCAGTGCCGTGTGCAGTTCGCTGGCCACTCGGTCCACGGCCACGAGGTCGCGTTGGCGCAAGGCCAGACCCAGTTCCAGCAGGCGCTGTTCAACCCTTTGCAGGGGCTGCTCCAGCGTCGTAAGCGGCTGGGTGGTGGGGCGGGCTCGGGATGCAGGAGGCATGTACGGCGATGCTTGGCAGGTGCGAAAAAAGGGGGGCGGCGCAGCCGACGGGGGGTCTGCGGGTGCCTTAGCTGGGCTTGCGGCTCAGCAATTCAGTGGCGTTTTCGATCAGCTTGTCAGCGATGGCCTCGGCGTTGACTTCGAACTTGCCGTCGCGGATGGCCTGCGCAATGCGGTCCACCTTGGCGGTGTCAAAGGCCGGGTCTGCACTGAGCTTTGCCAGCACCGCTGCCGCTGGCGAGAGCTGCACCTTGGCGCTGGCCTCGGTGCTGCCTGCCGTTGGCGTGCTGGCCGGCTTGCGCTCGGGGGCCGCTGCCGGGGCAACGGGTTTGTTGTTATCAAGGGGGCCGATCTTCATACTGGACTCCTGTCAGGTGCATCACTGCCTGGCTGAAACTTCTTCATGAAGGCAGTATCGGAACACCTTGGTCCTAACTTTAGACCTGAAACGAGATATTTCTCACTTCTTGCACGGCACAAGGCACAAGGCCCCGCAGGCGGCAAGTGCACGGTTCATAGCCGCAGTTCAACGCGGCGTTCGCCGGTGGCCTGGCCCGTCACCACACGGCCGCCTTCGGTGCGCACCCGAACGATCTGGCCTTCCAGGCCGGGCGACAGCGCCTGGCCCTCGGCCATCACCGCAAAGCCGGCGCCCAGGGCCACCACGTTCACCATGGCACCGGCTGCAAACCATTGCCGGGCCTGCAAATCGGCGCTGCGCACGGGTGCGCCGGCTGCCAACGGGCGCGC
>JANNMQ010000182.1:0-9189 GCA_031398045.1 Rubrivivax sp. | reverse complement strand
TTGCCCTTGGGCTTGGACTCAAAGCCACCTTCAATCAGCAGCTTCTTTTCTTCTTCGATGTAGGGCAGCAAGTGCGCCACCGCGCTTTTCATCACGCGCGCGCTTTTCACCACCTGCGGCAAGAACATCTTGCCTTGGCCGAAGAGGTCGCCCACCACGTTCATGCCGGCCATCAGCGGGCCTTCAATCACATGCAGCGGCCGCCCGCCGGTGGCGCTGATGGCCTGCCAAGCTTCTTCGGTGTCTTGCGTGATGAACTCGGTGATGCCGTGCACCAGCGCGTGGCTCAGACGGGTGTTTACGTCGTGTGCGCGCCAGGCCAGCCGGGCACTGTCGTCCTTGGCCAGGCCTTTGGCGTTTTCTGCCACTTCCACCAGACGGTCGCCTGCGTCGGGCCTGCGGTTCAGCACCACGTCTTCCACACGTTCACGCAGGCTGCTTTCCAGGTCGTCGTACACCCCCACCATGCCGGCGTTGACGATGCCCATGTCCAGCCCGGCTTGAATGGCGTGGTACAGGAACACGGTGTGGATGGCCTCGCGCACCGGGTCGTTGCCACGGAAGCTGAAGCTGACGTTGGACACCCCACCCGACACCTTGGCGCCCGGCAGGTTGTGTTTGATCCAGCGCGTGGCGTTGATGAAATCGACCGCGTAGTTGTTGTGCTCTTCGATGCCGGTGGCAATGGCAAAGATATTGGGGTCGAAGATGATGTCTTCGGGTGGGAAGCCCACTTCGTCCACCAGGATGCGGTAGGCACGCTGGCAGATCTGCGTCTTGCGCTCGTAGGTGTCGGCCTGGCCCTTTTCGTCAAAGGCCATCACCACCGTGGCCGCGCCATAACGTCGCACCAGGGTGGCTTGGCGCTTGAATTCGGCCTCGCCCTCCTTCAGCGAAATGCTGTTCACGATGCCCTTGCCCTGAATGCACTTCAGGCCGGTTTCAATCACGCTCCATTTGCTGCTGTCGATCATGATCGGCACGCGTGCAATTTCGGGTTCGCCGGCGATCAGCTTCAGAAAGCGGTCCATGGCGGCGGCGCTGTCCAGCATCGCCTCGTCCATGTTGATGTCGATGACTTGGGCGCCGTTTTCAACCTGCTGGCGTGCAACAGCCAGCGCGTCCTCGAAGCGGCCTTCCAGGATCATCTTCGCGAAGGCGCGGCTTCCCGTCACATTCGTGCGTTCGCCAATGTTGACAAACAGGCTGCTGCTGCCGATGGCCACGGGCTCCAATCCAGCCAGACGCAGCGGGGGCGGCGCCGCGGGCGTGCTGCCCAAATCGTCGTCGGTGATTGATTCGCGGGAAAAGCTGGAATCTGTCTTCAAGCCGGTCATGGGGCAACACCCAGGTCATCAAAGAGGTGGGCGAGCGCGGTTGCCTGCGGAGCGGCCTGATGCCGGCACCTTCAACCCCAAGCCTGATGGCGCCAGTGTGCAACCGACGCCCTTGCAACGCTCCTTGAGGGAGGTGGCATTTTAGCGGGCAGCCCCCTAAACTGGCAGTCATGAGCCTGATCGCAGCGGAGTCACCTGTGGGGTATGCACTTAAAAAGCAGCGCATGACGGCGGCTGAATTCCTGGCCTGGGATGAAACGCAGACTGCTGAGCGTTACGAGTTTGTGCGCGGCGAGGTGTTCATGATGACGGGCGGGGTGGACCGCAATTACACGGTAGCACTGAGCTTGGCCATTGCCTTGCGTCAGCACCTGCGAGGCACGCCCTGCCGCGTGTACGGCTCCGACGTCAAACTGCGGGTCGAAGCCGCCGACTGTTTTTTCTATCCCGATCTGATGGTCACCTGCAGCGCCGTGGACGCCGCCGACCGGCTGATCAAACGCGAACCGGTGCTGGTGGTGGAGGTGCTGTCGCCTTCCACCGCCGCTTTCGACCGGGGCGACAAGTTTGCCGACTACCGTCAATTGGCCAGCCTGCGCGAATACCTGTTGGTGGACGTGAACAGCCGCCGCTGCGACCTGCACCGGCTGGGCGCCGACGGATTGTGGGTGCTGCACCCTACCCAAGGCGACCAGCCCCTGGTGCTGAGCAGCGTGAACCTGATACTGGCTGCAGCCGACCTGTGGGCCGAGCTGGAACCCGACGCAGAACCGCCGACGGCGGCGTCTGCGGATGCGTAATCGGGCTTCGAAGATGCCGTCAGCGGCTGTGTGATGTCAGCCTGGCCAGCGCGCCAGCTGCGCTGATGCCCAGGCCCGCACTTTGAGCTGCCGCAGGTGCTGGGTCGGGGCGCGCTTCGTCCAACCCGGCGGCGGCATCTTGCGGCAAATCAGCCAGCGCCTGGTTGCCCAGCCGCATGGCCACGCCCACGGTCAGGATGTCGATCACCAGCAGGTGCAGGATGCGGCTGACCATTGGCAACTGGGTGCTCACATCTTCCACATGGTCGACGATCAGTGCCACATCGGCTTTGCGCGCCAGGGGGCTTTGGCTGGCGGTGATGGCCACCACCGCGGCGCCACGTTCATGCGCCAGGTCGGCCACCGCCAACAGCGGGTCGATCTTGCCGCTGCTGCTGATGATGACCACCACGTCGGTGGCACGCAGCACATTGGCTGCCAGCAGCTGCAGGCGCGGGTCGGTGTAGCTGGAGCTGGGCACACCGAAGCGCAAAAACTTGAACTGTGCGTCGTTGGCCACCACGCCGTAGTGGCCCACTGCGAAGAAGTCCACCCGTTGGGCACCGGCCAGCAGCTCGATGGCACGCGCCAGTGCGTCGCGACTCAATTGGTCGCGCACCTGCAGGATGGCGCTGGCGGTGTTGGCCAACACCTTCACGCCCAGTTCCAGCGTGTTGTCGTCTCCGGTGACCTGCGTGTGGGTGAGTGGCACCGTGGCCGACAGGCCCGACGCCAGCCGCAGCTTGAAGTCGCTCAGGCCTTCGCAGCCCAGGCTGCGGCAAAAACGAATCACCGTGGGTTGGCTGACTTGCGCGGCGCGTGCAATCTCGGCTATCGGGTCGCCGAGGGCCGAACGGGGGTGCGCCAGCACATGGTCGGCGACGCGTTTTTCAGCCGGTGACAGCGTGTCGCGCGCGCGCTGTATGCGCGCCAGCAGCGCCGAGCCCTGGTCGTTGGACAGGCTTTTCAGCTGCGTGCCCAAGATGGCCGATGCGCCCATGAAGGTGGCGTTGTCGGCCGTGATCACGTAGGTGGGTATGCGCTGCAGGTAGGCGGAAAAACGACCTTTGTCTTCAAATCGCTGCCGAAACGGTGAACGGTCGAAGTAGCTGCCCAGCCGCGGCACGATGCCGCCGCCGATGTAGACACCGCTCAATGCGCCCAGCGTCACGGCCAGGTCGCTGGCCGCCGTGCCCATCACGGCACAAAAGGCCTGCAGCGTGGCTGCGCAATGCACGCAGCTGCCGTCCAACGCGCGGCGGGCAATTTCCGGCGCCGGCAGCGGTTCGGGTGCCACACCCGCTTCTTCACGCAGCGCGCCATGTATCAATTCGATGCCGGGGCCCGACAGCAGGCGTTCAAACGACAGGTGCGGGTGCAACCGCTGGCCGTAGCGCAGGATGGCCAGTTCACGCTCGTCGCGCGGTGCAAAGCTGGTGTGACCGCCTTCAGTACCCAACGCGATGTAACCCTCGGCAGCCGGGATCAAGCCACTCACCCCCAGCCCCGAGCCGGCACCCAGCAAGCCCAGCACGCTGCGCTCGCGTGCGCTGCCGCCACCCACTTGGCGGCGCTGGTGGTTGCCCAGCCGTGGCAGTGCCATCGCCAGCGCGGTGAAGTCGTTCACCACCACCAGAGAAGCAAAGCCCAGGGTGTGGCGCATCGCTTCGATGGAAAAGCGCCAGTGGTAGTTGGTCATCCGCACTTCATCGCCCTCCACCGGGTTGGCGATGGCGATGGCTGCATGTTCGATGGGTGGCACTTCGAGCCTGGGCAAGCCGCGCCGATAGGCCAAAACAGCCGCCGCGAAGTCGGCATGCTCGGCGCAACGCAGGCTGGCGGTGTGTGTGAACACGCCGGGCGCCGTTTCGACGGTGAAGCGCGCATAAGTGCCGCCGATGTCGGCCAGCAGGCGCGGAGTTTTAAACGGCGTCATGGCAGGGCTGATCAAAGTGGGCCGGTGCCAGTGGACGCTGGCGGTTTGCATGGTGTGTGGCAGGGTACAGGGCCTGCTGAGGCTGCAGCTGTATCTTGACTACAGATTGTGCGGTGCCCGCGATGCCTATGTGGTCCTGCGAGCAGGGCCCTCGCCACCAGCACGCCCTTTAACCCGGTTGTCCGCAAACCGTAGTTTTGCTACCGTGCGCAGCGGGTCGGCTCGAGGGTTTCGGGCCACGGGCGTGGTTTGGCAAGCAAAGGTCATCGGTGCAAAAGTTTTATGGGCGGCAATTTGATGAACAGTGGTGTTGAAGGTGCTGTTGTCGAAAGCGGTGCAGACGCCAGTAATTTCAGCGTTGCCGACGATGCGGATGGCCCGTGCGGCGCGGTGCCGTTGACCGCGCAAACCAGCATGCTGCAGCCCTTGTTGCCCCAGCCCTGGCTGGTGGCCGACATAGGCGGCACCAACGCACGTTTTGGCTGGGTGGGCACCCGGGGCCCCGTGCAGCACGTGCTGGCATTGCGCGCGGCCGATTTCGCGGGCCCTGCGGCTGCCGCACGCACCTACCTGCATCATGTGCAACAGGTGCTGGGCGCGGCCTATGCGCCACCGCAGGCGGCGGCTTTTGCTGTTGCCACGGCCGTTGACGGTGACCGGGTGAGTTTCACCAACAACCGGGATTGGGGTTTTTCCCGCAGTGCTGTGACGGCCCAGTTGGGCCTGCGGGCGCTGTTGATATTGAATGATTTTGAAGCGCTGGCTTTGTCATTGCCCCGGCTGGGGCCCAGTCAGTTGCGGGTTTGGGGTGCAAACCCGGCTTCCACAGCCGCCGCTGCGCCACCGGCGCGGCTGGCGCTGGCGGTCATAGGCCCAGGCACCGGGCTGGGCGTGGCGGGCGCCATTCCCACGCGACATGGCTGGGTGGCCATACCGGGCGAAGGGGGCCATGCCAGCCTGTCTGCCGCTGATGATTTCGAAGCTGAGCTGCTGCGCTGCGTGCGCATGCAGCACGCGCATGTGTCGGCCGAGCGGCTGTTATCGGGCATCGGCTTGCCGGTGCTGCACGCCGGGGTTGCAGCCGTTATGGGCCACCGCAGCCCTACTTTGTTGACCGCAGAGGCGGTGGTGGAACAAGGCCTGGCCGGCGAAGACCCCGTCTGCGCGCGCAGCCTGGACGCCTTTTGTGCGTTGCTGGGCAGTTTTGCTGGCAATGTGGCGCTGACGATGGGGGCCAGAGGGGGTGTTTTTATCGGCGGCGGCATCGTGCCGCGCCTGGGCGAGCGGTTTTTTACCTCCTTGTTCCGCCAGCGTTTTGAATCCAAGGGCCGCTTTCAGCCCTATTTGCAGGGCATACCGACAGCCTTGATCACCGACACCTTGGCCGCCCTGGGCGGCGCCGCGCTGGCGTTGGAACAGCACGAAACCTGAAACCAGGGGCCAGGCGCAGGTGAGGTGGCGTGTGTGAAAGCCCCGGTTGACCCTAAGGGTTTCCCTTGCATTCAGTTTTTTTGCTGGTTGCTGTCAACCTTCTGCTGCGGCAGTCGTTTTGGCCAAGCTGGTTGCATTTGAGGTCCTGCAGGGTCGCCTGACGCAAGCCAGTGCAGGGTGATGTGTTTTTGGGCTTGCGTTCTTGCACCGCGGCTCGGCATGTCACCCTGGCAATCCATAAAACATCCATTCCACTGAGAAAGAATTCCATGAACAAGCTCCTGACCGCCCTCATCCTGGCCGCCTTTGCTACCGCTGGCGCCCACGCTGCTGATGCCAAGCCTGCCGCCGCTGCTGCGCCTGGTGCCACGGCTGCTGCTGCCGCCCCCGCTGCCACGGCTGCGCCGGCCAAGAAGGCCATGAAAAAGGCGGGCAAGAAGGCCAAGGCCGCCCCCGCTGCTGCCAAGTGATGGTTCGGGGCCGCGAGGCCCCAGCATCGGACACAAGGGCGCTTCGGCGCCCTTTTTCATAGCCCCGGCGCTTCGGCGCCCTTTTTCATAGCCCCGGCGCTTCGGCGCCCTTTTTCATAGCCCCGGCGCCTCGGCGCCCGTTTTGCTTGGATCAGGCCGCTTCAAGGCAGCGTGATCACGGCGCTGGTGTCCATCACCTTGGGTGAATCCGCCGCAGCGCCTCCCATGGCGTAGGGCTGCGCCACTGGGCCCAGTGCACGGTAACCACCGTCGTAGTCCCAGGTGTTGACCCACAGCCGTGCGCCCGCCAGCGTGGGTAAGCGCCCCAGTGCTGCCGCGGGCAGCGTGAACACCACCTCGTTGCGGGATTTATCCACGCTGATGTGCGCGCTTGGCGTCACCGCGCGGCCTTCTTGCGTGGCACTGGCGCCATCTGCACTGAACAGCGCGTTCGACCAACCATGTGCACGCAGCCGCAAGTGCCAGCTGAATCCGGCGGGTACTGCACCATCCTGCAGCGGCATCACGCGCGCGCCGCCAGCGCGGCCCGGCAGCTCGATGAACAACGTGAAGGCCACGTGGTCAAAACCGTTGGCGGGGTTCCACAGTGTGCTGATCTCGTGCGTCTGCACGGCCACGCGCAGCGCGCCCCCGGCGGTGTAGACCCGCACGCGGCGCAGGTCCATCTGCCGGCGCGGCCCCCATCCGGTGTCGGTGGGGTAGCTGTAGGGCCCGTCACCCGCAACGGCTGCACCCGCGCCTGTCGGGCCGGTGTCGTCGCCGGCCGGGTCGGGCACATCGGCTTGCAGCTGCCACGCGCGTTCAACCCTGAAACTGCGGCGTGCCGACACAGCGCCCGTGGCCGGGTTGTAGACCACCAGGTTGTGCTGCACGGCCGGGTCGGTGTGTTCTGCGGTGTCGACGGTGGCTTGCCAGTGCCCGTCAACATCCGGCTGCAGCGCCTGGGCGCGCTGCAAGTCGCCGTTCACCACCAACCGCAAACCCACGGCATCAGCCAGCGCGCGCCCGGTGATGCTGAAGTCGCCTGGCAGTGGGTTGGCGGGCAGCGGAGCCAGTTCCAGCGGTTCAGGAGCCACGGGTAGCCGAGCCTGTGGCGCCTGCCCGAGCGCTTGTATATGCGCTTGCATATGCGCCTGCTGCGCCCGCCCGCTGACCTGCCGTTGGCGGCCTCCCGCAGCATGCTGCGACGCTGGCGGCAGCGCTTGCCACACCTGGCCGCTGCCTGGCGCCAGCACCATCGTAACCACGCCGCCGGCATCCACTTGCAGGTTGTCGGGCGGTCCGGCCAGGCCATAGAGGCCTTTCAGCCGCGTGCCGGGCGGTAAGTCGGTTTCCAAGCGATCCAGCAGGCTGGGGTGGGCGGCGGTGTTGAACACCACCAGCAGCGTGGGGCTTGCACCGCGGCCCACCTGCGCACTCCCAAGCGGGCTGGGCGCACGGGCTGTTTGAGGTGTCATCTTCCAGGCCAGCACGCCCGGTTGACCCTCAGCCGCGCGCAGCACCGTGGGCACGCCGCGTGACAACACCCGGTGTTGTTTGCGCAGCGCCGCCATGTCGGCGATGGCGCGGTACAGCGGCGCCTGGGGGTCGTAGCGGTCGCGCCCACCACTGCCCCATCCAGCGGCAAACATCGAAGCGCGCTGCTCGGTGAAACCTTGTTCGGTGCCGTAGGTGATGACGGGAATGCCGGGCAGCGTGAACAAAGCCAGCAGCGCCTGGCGCAGTCCGGTTTCACTGCCCCCGGCCAAAAAGCGGTCGACGTCGTGGTTGTCCACAAAGTTGGCCATCCGATGCGGCTGGCTGTGCACCGCCATCGTGCGCTGGATGCGGTCGGCCAGGTCAGCAGGGGGCTTGCCGCGTGCAAACACGTCGCCCAGACTGCCGTAGAGCGGAAAGTTCAACATGCCCGACATCAAGGCTTGGCCGGGTTTCAGACCGGCGGCGGTGGTGGCTGCGCCGGTGGGCGCCCGCACATAACTTTCTATCTTGCGAGTCTGCGTTTCCTGCCCCGGGCGGTCGATGCCAAAACCTTCGCCAAACACGTAGAAAGCCTGGCGCCCGGTGCGGCGTGCCACGTGCAGCACACCCGGCGCCGTGGGGTCCGGTGCGCGCAGGAAGTCTGCAAAAAAGGCCGGTGGCACATAGAAGGCCGTGTCGACGCGGAACCCGTCCACGCCCACCGCCTTGATCCAGTGCCCAAAGCTGCGCCGCAGCGCGCGCCGTACCGCCAGGTTTTCGGTGTTCAGGTCGTCCAGGCCACCCATCTGGAAGGTCTGCTCCTGCAGCGGGTTGTTGTAGTCGCTGATGTCGGGTGTCCAGTGGTAGATGCCGGCCGCACGCTGGCGCTTGTTGCGCGGGTCGTTCTGGTGAAAAGGCGGCTGGCTGGGGCGTGACACCGGGCGCGTCTGGTCGTGTGCCTCCCAGCCCTGCGCCGGGTTGCCGGGTGCCCAGCGGTCGCGGTAGGTGTAGAAGTTGCCCATGTGATTGACCACGATGTCTTGCACCAGAAACATGCCACGGCGGTGCAGCCCGTGTGACAGGGCCTGGTAGTCGGCCAGCGTGCCCAGGTGCGGGTCCACCTGCATCAGGTTCTCGGCCCAGTAGCCGTGGTAGCCGGCGTAGTCGCCCGACGGGTTGAGCCACTGGTTGGCCACCGGCGGTGTGATCCACAACGCCGTGGCGCCCAGCCCGCGGATGTAGTCCAACCGCTGCGTCAGGCCTTTGAGGTCGCCGCCTTGATAGCGGCTGCGCTGCCCGGGCGCGAACTCGCCCGCCCCCTGGTCGTTGTTGCGCGGGTCACCGTCGGCAAAGCGGTCGGTGACGGCGAAATAGATGACCTGGTCGCGCCAGTCGGGCGAAGGCACATGCAGTTTCAAGGCCGGCGCAGCGGCAACAGCTGCAGTAGCCGCCCAAGCCCACAGCGTTATCGGAAAGCGCGCGCAGCGCCAAGCCTGAGGGGCCCGCAGAGTCAGATCGTTGTTTTTCAGCACTGTAGTTTAGCTACACCGACGCAGCAGAACCCGCCGTTGCTGCAGCAGAAGACTGGTAGGCCGTTGTCATCTAGGGTTTCCGAAGGTGTTGCCGCTATCTAGTTTTGGTACATATTCCTGCAAAACCAGATTCCTTCAAAAGCCGCGTCAGGCCTTCGCGCCGATCCAGTGGCGCGGTTTTATCTGTAAGCGTTTCAGGAGACA
>JANNMQ010001011.1:0-4837 GCA_031398045.1 Rubrivivax sp. | reverse complement strand
CTGGCGCGGCTGGACCCGATGCGCGTGCGTCAGATCTTGTTCAATCTGCTCAGCAATGCCGTCAAGTTCACCCACAAGGGCGCCGTGGCGCTGGACGTGCGGGTGCGGCCCTTGCATGGTCAGGCACAGGCGCCTTCTGGCCCACCATCTGGCGCAGAAAACAGCCCACAAGCCGAAACGCTGGAGTTTTGCGTCACCGACACCGGAGATGGTCTGGATGCCAACGCGCTGGCAGCACTGTTTGAGCGCTCTTTGCAGGCACAAGTCCGGCATGTCGGCCATGCCGCACAGGGGGCGGGGCTGGGCCTCGAAATATCCCGCAAGCTGTCACGCGCCATGGACGGCGACCTGACGGCACTCAGCCAACCCGGCCAAGGCAGCTGTTTCACCCTGTTGTTGCCGCTGCGTCTGGCCGCACCGGCAGCTGCCAGCGCGGCACCTGACCCGGCTGTCACTACCGCCGCTGCCAGCACGCGCAGCCTGCATGTGCTGGTGGCTGAAGACCATGCGGTGAATTGCCAGTACATGGAAGCCGTGCTGCACCACATGGGGCACCGTGCTGCTTTTGCCAACGATGGCAAGACTGCAGTGGCCATGGCCCGCCAGCAGGCCTACGACGTGGTGTTGATGGACTTGCACCTGCCCGCGTTGGATGGCATCGCTGCCACGCGCGCCATTCGTGCGCTGCCTGACACAGCGCGGTCCACGGTGCCTATCGTGGCGCTGACGGCTGACGCCTTTGAAACCACGCGAGACCGCTGCCTGGTGGCGGGCATGAACGGCTTTCTGAGCAAGCCCATGAAGCCCGACATGCTGGCCTCGACGTTGCGGCGCTTGTTTGGCACGTTGGCCACGCCGCCCCATGCGGACCTGACAGTTCCCGTGCGCTGGCCGGCTCCGGCTGCAGCCATCGCAGCGCCGCCCAGCCCGCGTGAGCAGACCGCGGCAGAGAGGGCAGGCCCGCGCAGCGACCCTGGCGGCACCCTGGCTGATGGCAGCCGCTGCGAAGGAACCATGCCGACCGGAGTCTCTGAGATCCAGGGAGCCACAAGCTCCACAGTTTCACCCGGTGCCGCAGACTCCGGCGAAGCCTTGGTCGATGTGGCCGCCGTACGGCTGTTGCTGCAGGCACTGTCACGCGAACAATATGCCCAGCAGGTGCGGGTTTATTTTGACCAGGCACCCCATACCGCGCGCCGTTTGCGCGCTGCGGTGCGCGACGGCCAACCGCTGGACGTGCGGGCCAATGCCCATGCCACCAAAGGTGCGGCGCTCAATCTGGGCCTGGCCGCACTGGCGGCCACTGCGCATGCGTTGCAGCAAGGTGCGGCCTATCTGCCCGCGCACGAGATTGCGCGCCTGGTGCAGCGCTTGGGCGAACAAACCCAGGCCACTTTCAATGAACTGCAGGCACAGGGTTTGATCCCTGTAGAACCGCAACTGCAACCGCTGCCGCTGCAGTTATCGGTCGGCTGAAACTTTGCCTGCCGGTTCGGCGGGCGTGCAAGGCGGCAAGCCCTGCTGTCAAACGATGATGGGTTCGGGCTCCAGCCGGATGCCAAAGCGCCCGTAGACACTTTCCTGGATGGCGCGCGCCAACGTCACCACTTCAGCACCACTGGCGCCGCCGCGGTTTACCAGCACCAGGGCCTGTTTGTCGTAAACACCGGCGCGGCCCACGCTTTTGCCTTTCCAACCACAGGCGTCAATCAGCCAGCCGGCGGCCAGCTTCACCGTGCCGTCAGGCATGGGATAGTGAACGATTTCAGGGTCACGGCCAATGATGTCGCGGCACTGTTCTTCGCTGACCACCGGGTTCTTAAAAAAGCTGCCTGCGTTGCCGATCACGGCCGGGTCAGGCAACTTGGCCGAGCGGATGGCACAGATCCAGTCGTAGAGCATGATTGCTGAAGGTGCACGCTGGCCGGTTTCGGCCATCTTGCGTTCCAGGTCCAGGTAGCCCAGCACGGGCTGCCAGGGTTTGGGCAGCAGAAACCGCACACGGGTGATGACCGACTTGCCGGCCAGCCCGCCAAAACCCGGCTGCTTGAACACACTGTCGCGGTAACCGAAGCGGCAGTCTTGCGGGCCCAGAGTGACGGTGCGGCCGGTGACCAGGTCCACCGCGTCCAGTGAATGGAAACGGTCTTTCAACTCCACCCCATAAGCGCCGATGTTTTGCACCGGCGAAGCACCCACCGAGCCCGGAATCAAGGCCAGGTTTTCTAGCCCGGGCCAGCCCTGTTGAAGCGTCCACGTCACCAGGCCGTGCCAGGACTCGCCAGCACCGGCTTCCACCACGAAGGCTTGCGGCGTTTCCGACACCAAACGGCGGCCCATGACTTCAATCTTCAGCACCACGGCTTCGATGTCACGTGTCAGCACCACGTTGCTGCCGCCACCGAGGACAAACTTAGGCGATACGCCGTACACCGGATGGTCCACCACGCGGCGCACGTCGGCATCGCTGCCGATGCGCACCAACGTGGCTGCCACGGCGGGCAAGCCAAAACTGTTGTAGGACCGCAGGCTCGCACGCTGTTCGACCTTCAAGATGGTGGCTGGTCGGTGCGCCACGTCGGGTACAGAACCGACCATGTTGTCTGGGGTTGGCATGAGAGAATTTTGACCTGTTTTGATGCCTTTGCGCCTTCCCTTTGCGGTCCACAACCTGCCCACGCCACCATGCCCAGTTTTGACACCGTCATCGAGCCCGATCTGGTTGAGTTGCGCAATGCCGTTGAACAGGCGAGCAAAGAAATCGGCACCCGCTTCGACTTCAAGGGTTCCAGCGCTGCGGTTGAGTTGAATGAGGCCAGCGCCAAGGACCGCAGTTTCACTTTGTTTGGTGACAGCGACTTCCAGTTGCAGCAGGTGCGCGATGTGCTGCTGGCGCGGCTGGCCAAGCGCAATGTGGACGTGCGTTTTCTCAACCTGAGCGAAAAACCGCAGAAGCTGGGTGGCGACAAGCTCAAACAGGCCGTGCCCATCAAAACCGGTGTGGATGCCGAGGTGGGCAAAAAAATCCAGACCGAGCTGAAAACCAGCAAGTTGAAGGTGCAGGGGCAGATACAGGGTGACGCCGTGCGTGTGACCGGTGCCAAACGCGACGACCTGCAAGCAGCGATAGCGCTGCTGCGTAAACAGCTGCCTGAAGTGCCGTTGTCCTTCAACAACTTCCGCGCGTGAACCCCCTACTGCGCCCGGTGCGCGTGAAGGCCTTGGTGTGCAGGACGCTTGGCACTACCCTGCTGGCTGCAGCTGGAGCCGCGGCAGCCCAGCAGGTGGCGCTGGCCGGGCGCATGGGCGACCGCGCGCTGCTGGTGGTGGACGGCAAGCCGCAAACGGTGGCCGTGGGCGCCACGCTCGCTGCACCCGGCGGCGGCGTGCGGCTGGTGCGCTGGGCCGGTGATGTGGCCGAGGTGCAGATCAATGGCCAGGTGCACAGCCTGCGTGTGGGTGGCACGCCTGCGCAGCTGGGCGCTGCGACGCAGCGGCCAGCGGCGCGAGAGATCGTGCTGACGGCAGGCCCCGGGGGGCACTTCACCACGTTGGGCGCCATCAACGGCAAACCGGCCCGTTTCATGGTCGACACCGGCGCCACGCTGGTGGCCATGGGTCGTGATGAAGCGCAGCGTCTGGGCGTTGACCTGAGCCAAGCCCGTGTGGGCGTCAGCCAGACCGCCAATGGCCCGGTGCAGGTGCAGGTGGTGTCTTTGAATGTGGTGCGCGTGGGCGAAGTGGAAGTCAACAACGTCGGCGCGGTGGTGATGCCGCAACCCCTGCCTTACCTGCTGCTGGGCAACAGTTTCTTGAGCCGCTTTCAAATGCAGCGCCACAACGACGAGTTGCGGCTGCAGCTGCGCTGAACATGCAACCCCGGCTTGGTGCCTGGCCGCCCCCTGCAGTCTCAGCTGCGACAGCAAAAAAAAGCACGGTCGTGCTAAAACCCGTCACCGCCTGCGAGGAACCCACCCATGGACCTGAATTTCACCCCTGAAGAACAAGCTTTCCGCCTGGAAATCCGGCAATGGGTGGCCGGCAACCTGCCAACCGACATCGCGCACAAGGTGCGGCACGCGTTGCGCCAAAGCCGCGACGACCTGCAGCGCTGGGCCAAGATCCTGGGCAAACAAGGTTGGCTGGGCTGGGGCTGGCCGAAGCAGTTTGGTGGCCCGGGTTGGAACGCCATCCAGAAACACTTGTTTGAAGAAGAATGTGCGCTGGCCTGCGCGCCGCGGGTGGTGCCCTTTGGCCCGGTGATGGTGGCCCCAGTCATCATGGCTTTCGGTAACGCTGAACAGCAACAGCGCTTTTTGCCCGGCATCGCCAGCGGCGAGGTGTGGTGGAGCCAGGGCTACAGCGAACCTGGCGCGGGCAGCGACCTGGCATCGGTGAAGTGCAAAGCCGAACGCCAAGGTGATGTCTACATCGTCAACGGCCAAAAGACTTGGACCACACTGGGCCAGTACGGCGAATGGATCTTCTGCCTGGTGCGCACCAGTAACGTTGGCAAACCACAAACCGGCATCAGCTTCTTGCTGATCGACATGAAAAGCCCCGGCATCACGGTGCGCCCGATCATCATGCTCGACGGTGAGCACGAGGTGAACGAAGTCTTCTTCGACAACGTCGAGGTGCCAGCCGAAAACCTGATCGGCGAAGAGAACAAGGGCTGGACCTACGCCAAGCACCTGCTGGCGCACGAACGCACCAACATCGCCGACGTCAACCGCGCCAAGCGCGAGCTGGAGCGGGTCAAGCGCATCGCCAAGGCCGAGGGTGTCTACGACGAGCCGCGCTTCCGCGACCAGATCGCGCTGCTGGAGGTCGACGT
>JANNMQ010000963.1:0-2655 GCA_031398045.1 Rubrivivax sp. | reverse complement strand
TGACAAACCAACGTTAGGGTTGCCACTTCGGATCGAAAATCCGCTCAGTTCGGCAAAACCGTCCTCCACCCGCGCCACTTGCGACAGGCGCACCAGTTCATTGCCGCGCCGCTTGATGACCACCTGTTCAAATTCAGCCGGTGACTCGATGCGCCCGACCAGGCGGATGCTCTGGTCTTCCCAGGTGCCACGCACTTTGCCCACGGGCGCCGTGGCGTTCTGGTTGCGCAGCGCGGCCACCACCTCGGCCACAGAAACGCCCACCTCGCGCAACTTCTGCGCGTTCAGCAAGACACTGAGTTCGCGCCGTAAAGCGCCGTTGACAGTGACCGTGGCCACGCCGTTGATGGCACGAAAACGGTCGGCCAGGTCGTCTTCGGCCGTTTTGGAAATGTCGGCCGCGCTCTGGCTGGTGGACGACAGCGCCAGTTGCATGATGGGCTGCGCTGAGGGGTCCAGCCGCTGCAACACCGGTTCACGTATCTCCACCGGCAGTTTGTGGCGCACCGAACCGATGGCGTTGCGCACCTCATCGGCGCCTTCCACCAGGTTTTTGCCAAAGTTGAAGAACATCACCAGCGTGGCCGAACCTTCGCGTGCAGTGGACTGCACACGGTCCACGCCCGATATGCCCTGCAGTGCTTTTTCAATGCGGTTGACAACCTCGCGCTCCACCGTTTCGGGGCTGGCGCCGGGGTAGGGAATGGTGACGGTGAGGATCGGCTGCTCAACGTCAGGAATCTGGTTGACACGCAGTTTGGACAAGGCCAGCAAGCCCAGCGCCATCAGCGCCAGGATGATGACCAGCATGGCCACGGGCCGTTTGATACTGAAGGCAGATAGAAACATGGTGCAGTGACGGTGCGTTGACTCTGGGCGTTAGCGGCTGGCAGCCGGGGCCACAGCCACTGCCGCCGCCGCCAAGGGCTTGGCAAATTCCACCCGCTGGCCATCACGCAGGTTGCTGCCTGGGTTGCGCAGCACGCGGTCGCCTGCGGCCAGGCCCTGCAGCACCGGCCATTCGCCCGAACGGGGGTCGCGCGCGCCGGTCTTCACGGGCTGTCGGGTGATGCTCTGGGCGCCCACTTTCCACACATGCACGGCCTCGCCAGCGCGCACCAGCGCAGCCTCGGGCAGCATCAATACGGGGGTGCCGCCAGTCTCCACCACGCCTTCGGCAAACAGGCCGGCCACCCGCGGCGCCTTGGCAGGGTCGGCAAAGGCCACCTGCACCTCCACCTGGCGCGTGCTGGCGTTGGCGGTGGCATCCACCCGCTTGACCTTGCCGGTGAAGGTGTCGGCTGCATGGCCGTTGACGCGAAAGCTTACCGTCTGGCCGGGCTTGATGTCCTGCATACGGTCAGCCGACACCTGGCCGTCAAAACGCATGCTGCGCGGGTCGATCACCTTGGCCAGTTCTTTGCCGATGGATGCGGTGTCGCCCACCGATACCTTGCGTTCACTGAGCACACCGGCAAATGGCGCCCGCACTTCAGACCGGCGCAGCTGCTGGCGCGCCGTGGCCACCCGCGCCCGGTTGGCCACCCCTTCGCTGTTGATGGCCACGCGGCGCTGCTCGGCGTCTTCCAGCGCTTGCACCGACGCCATGCCCTGGGCCTGCAGGGTGCGCAGACGGGCAGCGCTGCGCTCGGCCTGTTCCAGCGCCAGGGTGCTGGCACGCACGGCTTCGTCGGCAGAAACCAGGTTTTCGCGCAGTGCCGTGTCGTCCAGGCGCACCAGCAGTTCGCCGGCTTGCACGGGCTCGCCGTTGTCTTTCAGCACTTGCAGCACCACGGCGGCCAGCTCGGCGCGCAGTTCGGCACGCCGTTCGGGCTGCAAGGCCCCAGTGATGACGGGGCCCGTCACCAGCAGGCCTGGGGCCACGGTGCGCAGGTCCACATCGGCCAGCAGCAGCACCGGCGCGGCGGCGGCTGCCGTTGGCGCACCTTGCGCTGCAGCCGAAGCAGCGCCGGCAGCCGCCTGGCCGGCAGTGGTCGTTGGATCACCGGCAGGTGCCGCTGCCGGGCGGTTGCAGCCGGTCAGGGTCATCGCTGCAAGGCAGAAGCAGAACAGATAACCACCCCGCGCATGGAGCGGGGTTGTCAGGAGAGCAGGCATCACACAGGGGCGGCGCAGGGCCGGAGGCAACAAAGCCGCAAGCCTACAGCCTGTTGTGTCCGCTGCCTGATCGGATGCGACGAACCGCAACCGCAACGGTGTGAAACGCCGGCTCAGCCCTCGGGGGGCGTCGGCAATGCCGCCTGGGGGCGCCCTCAGGTCTCCAGCACGCGCAATTCCAGTTCAGCACCAGGCCCGGCCTGGCGAGTTTTGGGCGCCACGGCCTTGGCCGACCGTGCGCCCAGGTCAGCCTGCAATTCCACATCGGCCGCTGGCGTGGCGCCCGTCAACGCTGCATAGGCTGCCGCCAGCGCCTCGTCATCGGAACGCACCTCCACCTCGGGCAGACTGGGTATGCCGGGCAGGCTGTCGATGACGGCCGTGGTGCGGTAGGCGTCGGCTTCGGCGTCGGGATTGACGTGTTCACGGTCGATGATGGCCACGGCCATCTTGGACCGCAGGCTGGCCAGGCCCACCGGCGTCCAGTTGCTGACCAGGCTCTCGAACTGCTCCAGCGCACGCTGCAACACGTCCAGC
>JANNMQ010000931.1:0-2613 GCA_031398045.1 Rubrivivax sp. | reverse complement strand
GCCGGCGGCCTTCAGCACCGCCTGCCAACCGGGTTCGACCACGGTGGTGGCGTTTTTTTCGGCCACGATGGCCGGGCCATTCAGGGTGGCACCGGATTGCAGGTTGTCGCGCACATACAGGCCGGCCTGCAACCAGCTGCCGCAGTGCATGCGCACCTGGGCGTCGGCCTTGGGCACATGGGGTGGCGGCTCGGCTGCCACGCTGCGGGCCGCATGCGGTTCACCAGCGCCCACCGCTTCAACCGACACCGCTTCTATCACCAGCGCCCTGCCCTGCATCAAAAACGCAAACCGCTGCTGGTAGGCGGCTTCAAAGGCCTCTTGTATGCCCTGCAGCGTGGTGCAGGGCACCACCAGCGCGGTGTCGGTGCCCTGGTAGCGCACGTGCACCTTGTGTTTCACTTCGATGGCTGCGCGGGCCACACCCTGGCTGGCCACCTCGGCGCTGGCTGCAGCGGCCAGTAACAACAGGCGCTCTTCGGCACCGGCCAAGCCGGCAGCATCAAACGCCAGCTCCACGCTGGCTTCACGCATGGTGATCTGGTCGGCCAGGCCCATGCCATAGGCGCTGAGCACACCCGCCAAGGGGTGCACAAACACGCGGCTCATGCCCAACGCGTCGGCCACACCGCAGGCGTGCTGGCCGCCGGCCCCACCAAAACACTGCAGTGTGTATTTCGTGACGTCATAACCCCGCGCCACGCTGATGCGTTTGATGGCGTTGGCCATGTTCTGCACAGCAATCTGCAAAAAGCCCTCGGCCAGGGCTTCCGGTGTTGTGTTGCGCCCGGTGGCTGCCTGCACCGCAGCGGCCAGGTCTGAAAACTTCTGCACCACGCCTTCAAAATCCAGCGCTTCGTTGGCGGCAGGGCCAAACACCTTGGGAAAGTGCGCCGGCTGTATTTTGCCCAGCAGCACGTTGGCGTGGGTGGTGGCCAGCGGGCCACCGCGGCGGTAGCTGGCCGGGCCGGGGTTGGCGCCGGCACTTTCAGGGCCCACCCGCAAACGGGCACCGTCAAAGCCCAGCAGGCTGCCGCCACCGGCGGCCACGGTGTGGATGCTCATCATCGGCGCGCGCATGCGCACACCGGCCACCTGCGTTTCAAACGCACGCTCGAATTCGCCCGCGTAGTGGCTGACATCGGTGCTGGTGCCGCCCATGTCAAAGCCGATGAGCTTGTGGTGCCCGGCCGCCACGGCCGTGCGCACCATCCCTACGATGCCGCCTGCCGGGCCCGAGAGGATGGCGTCCTTGCCCTGGAAGTGGTGCGCTTCGGTCAGGCCCCCACTGCTTTGCATGAAGAAGATGCTAACGCCCGGCATCTGCGCCGCCACCTGGTCGACATAACGCCGAAGAATAGGTGACAAATAAGCATCCACCACCGTGGTGTCACCACGCGACACCAGCTTCATCAGCGGGCTCACCTGGTGGCTGGCACTGACCTGGGTGAAGCCCAGTTCACGAGCGATGCGCGCCGCGGCTGCTTCATGCGTTGTGTAGCGGTAGCCGTGCATAAACACCACGGCCACGGCGCGGATGCCGGCGTCATAAGCCGCCCACAGCCTTTCGCGCAGATGGGCTTCATCCAGCGGCTGCAACACTTCACCATCGGCTGCCACACGCTCTTGCGCTTCAATCACCCGTTCGTACAACAGTTCGGGCAGCACGATATGGCGGTCAAACAGCCGGGGCCGCGCCTGGTAGGCGATGCGCAGTGCGTCTTTGAAGCCGCGTGTGGTGACCAGCAGCGTGCGGTCACCCTTGCGTTCCAGCAGCGCATTGGTGGCCACCGTGGTGCCCATCTTCACGCAGTCCACCAACGCAGGCGTGATGGCTTGGCCCGCTTGCAGGCCCAGCAGGCGGCGCATGCCTTCCACGGCAGCGTCGCTGTACTGCTCGGGGTTGTCGCTCAGCAGCTTCAGCGTGTGCAAGCTGCCGGCGGGGTCACGGCCCACCACATCGGTAAAGGTACCGCCTCGGTCTATCCAGAATTGCCAGCGGGAGGGTGCAACAGTGGTCATGCCTGAGCTTCCTGGAACAGGGTTGTGGGCCGTGCCTGTAGCGGCCGGGCTGGTGCCAAAACGCCATCTTCGCAGGTGGACAGGGTAGCCGTGCGCGGAGGGCGGGCCGAAGCAAGGTCAGCGCGGCAAAATGGAGGTTATGACCGACCACCCGAACCGTATCGTGCCACTGCAGGGCGCCAGCAATTTTCGTGACCTGGGCGGCTACACCGGGCACGGTGGTCGCGTTTTGCGCTGGCGGCGCCTGTACCGCTCAGACCACCTGGGTCAGCTGACGCCGGCCGACCTTGAGCAGCTGCGCCAGCGCGGTGTGACGCAGGCGCTGGACTTTCGCGGCGTGCAGGAAAGCGCGGCAGCGCCCTACAGCATGGTGGGCATCACGCGCCACGCGCTGGCCATCGAACCCACGGTGGCGCAGCGCATGCAAGACATCGCAGCCCTGGGCCAGGCTCTGGACGAAGCCACCACGGTGGGCTTGATGGAAGACCTGTACCGCAACGTGGTGCGCCAGCACAGCGTTTGCATGGTGGCGTTTTTTGGCCATGTGCTGCAAGCCGACGAGGCGCTGGTGTTTCACTGCACGGCCGGCAA
>JANNMQ010000912.1:0-4865 GCA_031398045.1 Rubrivivax sp. | reverse complement strand
CGCCAACCTGGCGCTCGCGGTGGTGCTGGCCTGTTGCACGCCCCGGCCCGAGCCGTATGCAGCCCCGCTGTTCCAGCGCGGGCTGCGCCCGGTGGCGGCCTTGCTCTACTGCGGGTTTCTGCAGGCCAGCATGCCGGCGCGCTACCGCCGCGCTGGCGTGTCGCCACTGGCGGCGCGCGTGGCCGCCGATGCAGCGCGCTCTTACCTGGGGCCCGCGGCCGACCAGCCGGGCGAGGCGCAGGCGCTGGCCGACCCGCTTTGCATCGTCGAGGCGATGCACAGCGCAGCGAGTCCGACCCCACCGGTCATGCTGCCGCCGCTGTTCGTGGCTGCCGGCCTGGCCGACCCGGTGGCAGCAGACTCGCAGCGGCTGCAGGCGGCGCTGCGGCAGCTGGGTTCACCGTGCAGCGCGCATTACTACGCCGGTGAGCCGCATGCCTTTCATGTGATGTTCTGGCGGCCGCAGGCGCTGCGCTGCTGGAGTGACAGTTTTGCTTTCCTCGGTGAACACCTGCCGCTGCGGCCGTGAGCGCAGCGTGACGTTGGCGTGGTGCGCCTGGCAGCGACCCGGTGGCGGCGCGCACACGCACGCACGCACGCATCAGTGAGCCGCTTTTTTCTTCGCGGCGGGTTTGGCTGCGGTGGGTTTGATTGCGGCGGGTTTGACTACGGTCTTGGTAGCGGCTTTAGACGTCGGCTTTGCAGTGGACTTGCCAGTCGATTTCGCCGGGGCTTTTGAAGCGGCTTTTGAAGCGGCTTTTGCCGCAGCCTTTGGAGCAGTCTTTGCAGCCGTCTTTACAGCGGCCTTTGCAGCAGTCTGTGCCGGCAGCTCGGCGTGCACCCGCGCGCGCGTTTGCACCGGTGCGATCGTGTGCAAGTGTTCGGGGGTGCCTTCAGGCGCGTGCCCGGTCGGCTGCACCGCCGCCAGTTGGCGGTCAACCTCCATCTCGGCTTCGAGCCAGTCCGCGAGTTCAGAGCCTGATGCATAGCCCCGTCGCTCGTAGAACGTGTAGGCGGCCAGGCGAATCATCGCCTCGCGGGTCTGTTCATCGGCCACCCACGCCACATTGCAGATGGCCTCACTGTAGGCCGGCACGTTTGGCGCGGCCTGGGCGTGGCCGGCTGCGCTGTCTGGGGTGGTGCCGTCGGGGGTACTTGACATCGGGTTCTCCTGCAGAGGTGGTTCGAATGAAGTCAGGCCGCACGGGTCGGCACGGTGCTTGATACGGTTGAACCATTGCGGCGACGAACCACCGCACAACAAGAACATCATGCAGCACCGCAGGCGCCGTGGATTGACTGACATCAACCCGCTGCGCCCGCTGGGACCTACTCTGCAGCACCCGAGTTGCGGCCCTGCGCAGCAACCGATTGGAGATCCGTTGATGAAGACCGCACTGCTGATAGCGAGACGGGGTGATGGCTGAAGCCCACACCACGGGTCTGCAGCCTGCGGTACAGCGTCAGGCCGTCACCGTGCCGGCCCTGCTGGCCCTGGTTGAAGCCACGTTGCGTCTGGTGCACGCCGACGCACCCGGTCGGCCACCCGTCACGCTGGACAGCGTGCTCGACCGCGATCTGGCGCTGGACAGCCTGTCGCGCATGGAGCTGTTGCTGCGCGTGGAGCGTGCGTTTGGCGTCAGCCTGCCCGAACAGACGCTGCAGCGTGCCGAGACGGTGGCTGACCTGCTGTTGGCCGCCCAGCAGGCTGCGGGCGCGGGTACGGGCACCGTCGCGGCGCGCACGCAGCCGGCGGGCGCCCCAGCGCCACCCGGGCAGAGCGCCTCGTTGCTGGCACCACCGGCTGCGGCGCAGCAGATGCTGGTTCATGTGCCGCCTGACGGGCCTTCCGTTGCACCGCCTACGGTGGCGCCAGCGGCTGCACAAACCCTGCTCGATGTGCTCGACTGGCATGTGCAGGCGCACCCCGGACGCACGCAGTTCATCTGTCTGCTGGACGACATCGAGCACCCGATCACCTACGGCGAATAGGCCGCATCGGCCGCCGCCGTGGCCGCGGGCCTGCAGCGCGCGGGCGTGCAGCCGAAGCAGACGGTGGCGATCATGCTGCCCACCTCGCCCGCCTACTTCTTTGCCTACCTGGGCATCCTGCGCGCGGGCGCGGTGCCGGTGCCGATCTATCCGCCGGCGCGTGCTTCGCAGCTGGAAGACCATGTGCTGCGCCACACCGGCATCCTGGCCAACGCGCAGGCCGCATTGCTCGTCACCGTGCCCGAGGCGATGGTGGTCGCGCGCTTGCTGCAAGCGCATGTGCCGGGTCTGCGCCACGTCACCACCGTCGAGGCGTTGTCTGCTGCAGGCGGCGTGCCGGCGCCGGTGGCCGTGCACGGGGACGACATCGCCTTCATCCAGTACACCTCGGGCAGCACCGGCAACCCCAAGGGCGTGGCGCTGACCCATGCCAACCTGCTGGCCAACATCCGCGCCATGGTGCAGGTGGCGCAGGGCACACCCGACGATGTGTTGGTCAGCTGGCTGCCGCTGTACCACGACATGGGGCTGATCGGCTCTTGGCTGGCCGGGCTGTACGTGGGTTTTCCGCTGGTGGTGATGTCGCCGCTGGCTTTTCTGGCGCGGCCGTTGCGCTGGCTGCAGGCACTGCACCACTACCGCGGCACCTTGTCGGCGGCGCCCAACTTTGCCTACGAGCTGTGCCTGAAGCGCATCACTGATGCCGAGTTGGAAGGGCTGGACCTGAGTGCCTGGCGCCTGGCTTTCAACGGCGCCGAAGCCGTCAGCCCCGACACCGTGCAACGTTTCCAGCAGCGCCTGGCGCGCTGTGGTCTGCGGCCCGAAGCCGTGGCGCCGGTGTACGGCCTGGCTGAAGCCTGCGTGGGACTGCTCTTCCCGCCGCTGGGCCGCGTGGCGCCGGTGGACCGCATCCAGCGTGAGCCTTTCACGCGTGCGCGCCAGGCCTTGCCGGCGGCCGCAGACGACGCGCTGGCGCTGCGTTTTGTCGGCTGCGGCCGCCCGCTGCCCGAGCATGAGGTGCGTATCCTCGACGACGCTGGGCGTGAGGTGGATGAACGGGTCGAGGGCCGGCTCGAATTCCGCGGCCCGTCGGCTACCCACGGCTACTACCGCAACCCGCATCAGTCTGCGCGCCTGTTCCACGATGGCTGGCTCGACACCGGCGACCGCGCCTACCGCGCTGAGGGCGACATCTACATCACCGGCCGCGTGAAGGACATCGTGATCCGCGGTGGGCGCAACCTCTACCCGCAAGAGATCGAGGAGGCGGTGGGCGCTGTCGACGGTGTGCGCAAGGGCTGCGTGGCGGTGTTTGGCAGCCCCGACCCGGCCAGCGGCACCGAAAGGCTGGTGGTGCTGGCCGAAGCGCGATTTGACGATGCAGCTGCACAGACGAGCTTGCACGACGCGGTGTCGCATGCCGTCATCGCGGCCATCGGCGAGCCCCCCGACCAGATCGTGCTGGCCCCCGCACACACGGTGCTGAAGACGTCCAGCGGCAAGGTCAGGCGCTCGGCCTGCCGCCAGCTGTTCGAGTCAGGCCGCGTGGGTGCGGTGGCGCCGACGGCGCGGCAGCAGGTGTTGCGGCTGGCGCTCGGTGCCGTGCTGCCGCGCCTGCGCCACGCAGCGGCTGCCGTAGGCCGCGTGTTTTACAGCGCGTGGGCGACGCTGCTGTTTGTGCTGCTGGCACCGGTGGCCTGGCTGCCGACTGCCCTGATGTCGAAGCCCAGCCGCGCCTGGCAGTTGAGCGGTTTCGTGGCGCGCCTGTTGCTGCGCCTCAGCGCCACGCCGCTGCAGGTGCAGGGGCTGGAACACCTGCCCGCAGGCCCTTGTGTGCTGGTCTGCAACCACGGCAGCTACCTGGACGGCGCGGTGCTGGTGGCGGCACTGCCGCGTGCCTTCACCTTCGTTGCCAAACGCGAATTGCAGCAGCAATGGATACCGCGCATCTACCTGCAGCGGCTGGGTGCCGAGTTCGTCGAGCGCAGCGACCCGCAGCGCAGCGTCGCCGATGCCCAGCGCCTGGCCGATGTGGTGAAGCAGGGCCGGTCGCTGCTGGTGTTTCCCGAAGGCACGTTTGTTGCCGGCAGTGCCCTGCTGCCCTTCCACCTGGGGGCCTTTCTGGCCGCGGCCCGTGCCGGTGAGCCTGTGGTGCCGGTGGCGCTGACGGGCACGCGAGATCTGCTACCCGACGGCGCACGCTGGCCGCACCACGCCCACCTGGCGGTGACACTGTGTGCACCGCTGCACCCTGACGCTGCAACGACTGATGTGTTTGCATGCGCCGTTCGGCTGCGCCGTGCGGCCCACCGCGCCATTGCACAGCAGCTGGAGGCCGATTGAACCGGTGACGACGGCGCCAAGCGCCGGTGTGCGCCTTCAGGGCCCCGCGGGCCCTGCGCCGTGCCCTGGCACTACACCTGCTCGGGCGTCATCTCGATGGCACCGCAGGGGCATTCGGCCATGCAGATGCCGCAGCCCTTGCAGTAGTCCAGATTGAACTCGAAGCGCTTGCCCGGGCCGAGCTTGATGACCGCGTTGTCGGGGCACACGCCGTAGCAGTTGTCGCACTCGAAGCAGTTGCCGCAGCTCAGGCAGCGGCGGGCCTCGAACAGTGCGTTGTCGACGCTCAGCCCGCCCTGCACCACGACGAAGCTGCTGGTGCGGCGCGCCATGTCGAGCTGCGGGCGCACGGTCTTCGGTGCGTCGCTGTAGTACCAGGTGTTCAGTCGGTCGAACGTCGCCGGCGCATGTTTGGCCACCGCAGGCAGCGTGGTGCCACGCAGCCAGGCGTCGATGTGGCGCGCGGCCTTCTTGCCGTGGCCCACCGCAACCGTCACGTTGCGCTCGGCCGGCACCATGTCGCCGCCGGC
>JANNMQ010000846.1:0-5491 GCA_031398045.1 Rubrivivax sp. | reverse complement strand
CAGCACATGGACAACGAATTCCATGGGCGTGTAGTCGTCATTCAGCAACAGCACCTTGTAGAGGCTGGGCTTCTTGGTCTTGGGCTCGGTGCGGGTGATGCAACGGCCTGACGTTGATGGGTGTGAGCAGCATCTACCAGGTGCTGGTAACCGGTGTGCTCGTGATCCTGGCGGTGGCGCTGGACCAGATGTCGCGCAAGGGAGCACGGTGATGGACCACAAACTCGTGATGCAGGCCAAAGGGGTGATTAAACGCTACGGCCAGGTGACGGCGCTGGACGGTGCCGATTTCGAGTTGCGTGCTGGCGAGATCATGGCCGTCATCGGCGACAACGGCGCCGGCAAGAGCAGTCTGATCAAATGCCTGTCGGGTGCCACGGTGCCCGACGAAGGGCAGATCTTGCTGGACGGTGCGCCGGTGCAATTCAAAAGTCCCATCGACGCACGCCGCCGCGGCATTGAAACCGTCTACCAAGATCTGGCGGTAGCCCCGGCGATGACGATTGCTGAAAATCTGTTCCTGGGCCGTGAATTGCGCCGCCCAGGTGTGCTGGGCAGCTTATTTCGCATGCTGGACAAAAAGGCCATGCTGGACATCAGCACAGCGCGCATGAACGACCTGAAAGTAGGCATACGCAGCATGACGCAGGCGGTGGAAACGCTGTCGGGCGGGCAACGCCAATGTGTGGCCGTGGCGCGCGCGGCGGCCTTTGCCGAGCATGTGGTGATCCTGGACGAACCCACTGCAGCCTTGGGCGTGAAAGAAGGCAACATGGTGCTGGAACTCATCCGCCGCGTGCGCGACAAGGGTCTGCCCGTCATCCTGATCAGCCACAACATGCCGCATGTGTTTGAAATTGCCGACCGCATCCACGTCGCCCGCCTGGGCAAACGCGCTGCGGTGCTGAACCCGAAGCAGATCAGCATGAGCGACACCGTGGCCGTGATGACCGGCGCGCTGCCACCAGAAAACCTGCCCGCCGAGTGCCTGGCATGAACAGCGGCGCAGCCGGTGTGGCCCAACGCGCCGAGCGCGCCGCGCACCTGCAGCAGCGTGGCAGCAGCCAAGGCGGCCTGCGCCAGTACAACGAACGCGTGGTGTTGCAGGTGGTGCGCCAACACGGCCCGCTGCCGGCGGCTGACATTGCGCGCCATTGCAAGCTGACGGCGCAGACCGTGTCGCTGATCACCAAGCGGCTGCTGGACGACGGCCTGCTGCTCAAAGGCGAACCGCAGCGTGGCAAGGTCGGCCAGCCTTCGGTGCCGCTGCGCCTGAACCCCGACGGTGCCTACGCCATTGGCATCAAGATCGGCCGGCGCAGCATGGACGTGGTGCTGCTGGACTTCACCGCCCAGGTGCGCCAGCGCTGGCAGCGCGACTACAGCCACGCCGACCCCGACGAACTGCTGGCCGAAATTGCCGCGCGCCTGAAAGACATCCGCAAGAAGTTGGGCCCGGCGCAGCGCGACCGGCTGCAGGGCATCGGCATCGCGGCGCCGCTGGCCATGGGCGGCTGGCAGCAGCTGCTGGGCTTGCCGGACCCGGTAGCCCAAAAGTGGCAGCGCATGGACCTGGCGCTGCAGGTGGGCCGCTTGACCGAACTGCCTGTGACGCTGATCAAAGACACGGCCGCGGCCTGTGTGGCCGAACTGGTGGCCGGCCGCGGGCGCAGTGTGCCCAGCTTCTTGTATGTGTTTGTCGACACCTTCATCGGTGGTGGCCTGGTGCTGGACAGCCAGCTGCGCGGCGGCAACACCGGCAATGCCGGTGCGGTGGGTTCCCTGCCGCTGTGGACGGCGCCGACGCCTGCTGCCACGGGCAGCCCACCCGCCCAGCTGCTGAGTGTGGCCTCACTGCTGACGCTGGAACGGGCCTACACAGCAGCCGGCCTGGACGCCAGCGCGCTGGCCGACGCCCGCGCGTTGCAGGCACCCTGGCTACCGCACACCCAGGCCTGGTTGGCAAACGCCGCCGCCGCTATCGCCCAGGCGGTGCAAAGTGCGGCCTGCCTGTTGGACTTGGAGGGCGCCATCCTGGACGGCAACTTCAGCCGCGAACTGCTGTCTGCGCTGCTGGCCCAAACCGAAGGGGCGCTGCGGTCCTACGACTGGGAAGGCGTGGCCCAGCCGCAGCTGATGGCTGGCACCATCGGCAGCGACGCGCGGGCTTTGGGCGGTGCGCTGCTGCCGCTGTATGCCAACTTCGCACCCGACCGTGAGTTGTTTCTGAAGGTGGCCGGGTAGTGCTGTCAGCCACTGGCGTTGTGGCTCATGGTGGCAAACAGCTTCTCGCGCCGGTGGGCCATGCCGCTGCCCGGCGTGGGCACCACGGTTTCGCGGCTCAGGAAGTAAGCGGTCTCGAAAGGCGGCACCTGCAGCCCGTGGGAAGCGGCCAGTGCCAGGGCTTGGGGCACGTCGTGGGCGCCCTGCTGACCCCGGCTCTGATGAAGTTCAATCGTGGGGGGGTATGGATGCTGTGCAACCATCGCGCGTAAAACTGGTGTATTAAGGCGGTGTGGTGTTGCCCCTGCGGCGGCGCGTGCCAATCAGTGCCGTTTCGGGTTCTCTACCGTCGAGTTGGCGGTGTTGGTTGGCACTTGCTTGGAGTGACCCATGAATGCATTTCGCTCTTTGCTGTCAGCTGCTGTGCTGGTGCTGGCGACCGGGACTTTGTCCGCCGCGCCTTTGTTTTTCGGCGCCAATCCCATCACCTGTACCGACCCCGTTGGCGCCACCGTGCCGGTCCCCTGTGCGCTGACCACGGTGCCGCGGCCAGACGGCTATGCCCTGATCGGCTATTCATTCAACATCATCATTCCGCCGCCGCCTGGGGGGCCGCCGTTCCCACCGCCGGTCATTGTGCAGAACAATTCGATGCGGGATTTCTTCAACCCGGTGATGCAGGACCTCGTTGTCACTATCTTTGGCAACACAAAGGTCGATGTGATCGGGGCACCGGTTCTCTTTTTCGTCAACGGTACCCTGGACGGTGTCACGGTGACGTCTTTCTCAGCGCTGGTCGGCGGCCTGAACAACAACATGGCTTGGAATGTTTCCGGAACTGCCGACGACGTGCCAGCGGGCATCCATACGGCGGACATGCATATCGGAATCCTCCAGGTATTTCAGGGCCAACCGTCGCAGGTGAACGTTGCCTCGGTGTATGAAGTGGCGTTGAACCCTGTGCCGGAGCCTTCGGCTACTGCGCTGATGATGTTTGGGTTGCTCGGCATCGGTTTCGCTGCCAGTAAGCGCAGGGGCTGAAACGCACCGCTGCGAGCCAGCGTCTACGGGTACCCGTTGTCGTCTGGCCGCTTCCATTGGTCCCGCAATCACTCGGACGCCGCCGACTCCAGCGGCCCTGCGCACCGGGCCGCCTGACCAGTGGTGGATGGGAGTCGTCAAACTGCTTGCAGCGCTTGACCGCGAGCAGTTGAGCGTGGTGGCGCTCTGGCCTGCAACCCCCAGGTGCGCGAGGATCTTCTCGTTCACCAGCTGCCAGGGGGCAGAGGCCCCGGCGCTCGCCAGGCACAAACGGTCCTCGGTCCCCGGTCCTCAGAACCGTTTGTGTCCGGGCTCACTTCACAGGATGGCCGCAGTGATCGTGTCCCACCGGCAAAGCTGATTGATTTCCGCTGAAGTGATGGCGTAGGTTGCGTGGCAGGTGGACGAGGCGCCGTTGGCGTTTCCCCCGGGGCAGATGCGCCAGCTGATGCCGCGCCTGGCCGAAGCCGACCGCTGGTATGCGGCGCTGGTGGGGCTGCTGCTGTGTGCGTTGGGTGTCGACTGGTGCGGGCCGGCTGCATGGGCCGCATCGTGGCAAGGCGGCCATCAGTAAAGCATCAGCAGGTGGCGTGGGTTGCCGCCAGGCCCAGTTGCGCCCGCCGTTACGCCCGCCGTTGCGGTACATTCCCGCGCCGTTTGACGAGCCCCATACCCAGCCACCGCCATGAACACCACCGAACTCTTTCTCGTGGCGATGCTGATCGTCTTCACGCTGCCTTACCTGGTGTGGCGGCTGGGCAAAACCGACTACTGGGCGCCGCTGGTGGTGGTGCAGATCGTGGCCGGCATCGTGCTGGGGCCGGGTGTGCTGGGCTCGCTGTTTCCGGGTTACTACAGCTTTGTTTTCACACCCGCCGTCATCCAAAGCCTGAACGGCGTGGCCTGGTGGGCGGTGATGCTGTTTGTCTTCATCGCCGGCATGGAGCTCGACCTGTCACAGGCCTGGAAACACCGGCGCGAGAGCAGCATCACTGCCGGCCTGGCGCTGGGCCTGCCGCTGCTGTTGGGCTGTGGCGCCGCGGTGCTGATGCTGGGCACGTCTGCGGGCTGGCAGGGCACACAGGGCCAGACCTGGCAGTTTGTGGCTGGCGTGGGCATGGCCTGCGCGGTGACGGCGTTGCCGATTCTGATCCTGCTGATGGAAAAACTCGCCATCCTGCGCCAACCCATCGGCCAGCGCATCCTGCGTTACGCCAGCCTGGACGACATCGCCATCTGGGGTGTGCTGGCGCTCATCCTCACCGACTGGGCGCGTGTCGGCAAACAGGCGTTTTTCCTGGCCGCTTTTGCCGTCTTGTCGGTGTTGCTGCGCCAGCTGATGCAGCGCCTGCCAGCGCGCGACCGCTGGTTTGCAGCGCTGATCTGGCTGCTGCTGAGTGCGCTGGGTGCTGACTGGTGCGGGCTGCACTACATGGTAGGCGCCTTCCTGGCCGGCGCCGTGGTGGACAGCCACTGGTTCGACCAGGACCAGATGGACCTGCTGCGCCACCATGTGCTGCTGGTGCTGATGCCGGTGTTCTTCTTGAGCACCGGCTTGCGCACGCAGTGGGGCGTTGATGGGGGTGGGGGCGGCACGGCCGTGTTCCTGGCCGCCGCGGGGCTGCTGCTGGCCAGCGTGGCCGGCAAGCTTATCGGTGTGCATCTGGCCGGTCGGCTGCTGAAGTGGCAGCCCGGCGAGGCCAGCCTGATTGGCTGGCTGCTGCAGACCAAGGCGCTGATCATGATCATTTTCGCCAACGTGCTGCTGGACAAACAGATCATCACCAACACCACCTTCACCGCGCTGCTGCTGATGGCAGTGGCCAGCACCATGCTGACGGTGCCGGGGGTGACGCCGATGCTGCAGCGGCTGGCGTCGGTGCGTGGCAAGTACGCATGAACCGCGCCTGAACCGGACCTGAACCGCGCACAGAGGCCGCTTGCTGCGCGCCCACCCACCGCACAGCTGGGGAGCCCCGTTCGCGGCCTTATGCTGAGAGGCTGAGAGTCTTTCGATCATGCCCGCTCAACACGCCAAAACACGCCCGCTCGTCATTGCAAATGCTCGCTGTAGTCCGAGCTACAGCTGTGCGTTGCGCCAGGGCCGGGAGGCCCTGGCCTTCGCCAGGCACAAACAGTCCTCAGGACTGTTTGTGTCCGGGCTCAGCCTACCCCAGCGCCCTTGGCCGCCCCGGCGCGGGTGCCATTCATGTCGTCAACACCCTCT
>JANNMQ010000807.1:0-1852 GCA_031398045.1 Rubrivivax sp. | reverse complement strand
TCGAAGAACTGCAGATCGACCTGGACCGCCGCAGCGTGCAGGTGCACACCCAGGCCATCGAGCTGACGAGCACCGAATTCGAGCTGCTGGTGATGTTGGCACGCACGCCAGGCAAGGTGTACAGCCGCGACGACATCCTGGGACGGCTGCGCGGCCACGCCGGGCAGGACATCCACAGCCGTGCGGTGGACATCCTCGTCAGCCGCCTGCGCAAGAAGCTGGAACCGCTGGACGTGGTGCACACGCTGCGCAATGCCGGTTACCTGTTTGCAGGGGTTCGCCAGTGACCCAGCCGGGCCCAGGCCCGCGCCGCCGGTTCAGCGAACTCTGGGCCCGCCGCACCCACTCCATCAAGGGCCGCCTGGTGGGCCTTTTTGTGCTGTTGGCGCTGGCCACCACGGTGGTGTTTGTGCTGGGCACCCAGCAGTTTTTGCAAAGCGGCTGGCTGGTCTACGTGCGGCCCCTGGTGGCCCACTACGCGCAGCTGCTGGCCGCCGAGCTGGGCAGCCCACCCGACCCCGCACGCGCACAGGCACTGGTGCAGCGATTGCCAATTGCCGTGCACATCGAAGGCCCGCTGGTGCAGCTGGACACCCACCCCGGCCGCTTTGAACGGCACTATGGCCCGGCACGGGCCGGTGGTGCCGGCCCGCAGGCGGATGACGGGCAAACCGCAGGCGATGTCGGTGAGCTTCATCATGATCGTGACCGCGGCCGGGGCCTGCCGCCTGGAGCCTGGACCGTGCAACAGCCTGACGGCCACCGCATCAGCTTTGCCTTGGTGGCGCCGCCCGACAGCGAACGCCCGCGCCTGCTGGGTTGGGCCACGCTGGCTGCGCTGCTGGTGCTGACCGCGCTGGCTTATGCCGCGGTGCGGCGGCAGCTGCGGCCGCTGCAAGACATCAGCCGCGGGGTGCAAGCCTTTGGCGCTGGCCAGTTCGAGTTTCCGATACCGGTGCGGCGTCCCGACGAGCTGGGCCAACTGGCGCAACGCATCAACCACATGGCCCACAGTTTGAACGGCATGCTGGACGCCAAGCGAGCGTTGTTGCTGGCCATGAGCCATGAACTGCGCAGCCCGCTGACGCGTGCACGTGTGAACGCCGAACTGTTGGACGACAGCCCCGAGCGCCAGGCCCTGCTGCGGGACTTGGGCGAGATGCGCGACCAGATCAGCGCACTGCTGGAAGGTGAACGCCTGGCCGACGGGCACCGGGCGCTGCACACGGAAACCGTGAATTTGGCGGCGCTGGTGGCCGAGGCCATAGCGGCCGATGCCCAGTTGCATCCGCACTTGCAGACCGCGGTGGCGATGGTGGAAGTGGGGCCTTTTGTGGTGCAGGCCGACGCCACGCGCTTGCGTTTGTTGCTGCGCAACCTGCTGCAAAACGCCCGCCGCTATGGGCACGGGTCCGGGCACGGGCACGGGCAAGCGCCCGCCGCAGGACCCGAAGTCTTTTTGCAACGGCAGGCTGATGGCCGCACCGCGCTGGGTGTGCGCGACCACGGCCCCGGTGTGCAGGCCGAGCAACTGGCGCAGTTGGCCCAGGCCTTTTACCGGCCCGACACCGCGCGCACACGCAGCAGCGGCGGCGTGGGTCTGGGGCTGTATTTGTGTCGCCTGGTGGCCCAGGCCCATGGCGGAGAACTGAAGATCAGCAACGCTGAACCGGGGCTGCAAGTGGCCATGGTCTGGTAGCGGGCCCCGGGGCGCAAAGCCAATGACGGCGGACCCACCGCGCATCCGCAGGAGGCGGTCGGCCCGGCGACTTCCCGCCCGCTTTCAGTTGGCGCGGCGGCCTGCGGCAGCCCTTTTCGACCAGCCGGCGGCCAGGCCTGCGGCCAGCACCAG
>JANNMQ010000755.1:0-2395 GCA_031398045.1 Rubrivivax sp. | reverse complement strand
GTCGGTGCTGTCCTACGCCATCCTGGGCATCTCTGACGCTGCGGCGCGCGTCACTGGCGGCAGCGCGGTGTTCGGCGGCATGGACCTCTTGAAGGCCGATGAAAACGCGCTCGCCGACCTGCGCGGGCGCGAGATCTCGATGATCTTTCAAAGTCCGCGAACGGCGTTGAACCCGATACGCGCGGTGGGCCTGCAGATTGAAGATGTGTTGCGCCGCCACGCCGTGGCCCCACGCGGGCGCACCGGTCCTGACCAGGCCTTGGGCTTTCGTGAACGTGCGGTTCAAGCGCTGCGCGAAGTGGCCATTGCCGACCCCGAGCGGCGCTATCACGCCTACCCTTTTGAGCTGTCGGGTGGCATGTGCCAGCGCGTGATGATTGCCATTGCGCTGGCCTGCCGCCCCGGCCTGTTGATTGCCGACGAACCCACCACCGGGCTGGACGTCACCACGCAGGCGGCGGTGATGGACCTGATCACCGCGCTGGCGCGCGAACGCGAGATGGCCACACTCTTCATCACGCACGACTTGGCGCTGGCGGCGGAATACTGCGACCGCATCGTCGTCATGCACGCCGGCCATGCGGTGGAAAGTGCGCCCACGGCGGCCTTGTTTGCGCAGCCGCTGCACCCTTACACCGCACGGCTGATGAAGTCGACGCCCACGCGCGATAGCCAGCTGGCGCAGCTGCAGTCGGTGCCCGGCCAGCTGCCCGACCTGCGCCGCAACGACCTGCCACCGTGCCGCTTTGTGCAGCGCTGCGAACGCGTGACGGACGTGTGTGCCGGCAGCCTGCCGCTGCTGGACCCCAGCGCGCTGCATGCCGTGGCTTGCTGGCACCCGCTGTCGGCGCCAGTCGAAGCAGCCAGTCGCACGGTACCGGCATGACCGGCGCCGCCGCACCCCTGTTGAACGTGGAGCGCCTGAACAAGCGATTCAAGGTGGCCGGCAAACGCGGCGCCTTGCTGTACGCGGTGGACGACATCAACCTGCACCTCCACGCTGGCGAAAGCCTGGGCCTGGTGGGTGAATCGGGCTGCGGAAAATCCACGCTGGTGCGCCTGCTGGCGCGGCTGCTGGACGCTTCAGAAGGCCGCATCATCTTTCAGGGCCAGGACATCGCAGCCCTGCCGGCCAGCCGTTTTGCACGGATGGCGCAGCGCAGCGGCATCCAGATGGTGTTTCAAGACCCCACCGACAGCCTGAACCCGCGTTACACCGCGCACGACACCATTGCCGAACCCTGCCAACTGCTGGCCGGGCTGAACGGCAGCCAGGCGCAGCAGCGGGTGCAGGAAGTGGCCGCGCAGGTGGGCCTGCCGGCGGAGCTGCTGTCGCGCTACCCGCACCAGCTGTCGGGCGGGCAGAAGGCGCGGGTGGGCATCGCGCGCGCGCTGGCGGTGCGCCCGCGCCTGTTGATACTGGACGAACCCACGGCGGCGCTGGACGTGTCGGTGCAGGCCGTGGTGCTGCAGCTGCTGGACCGGCTGCGCCGCGAGATGAACCTGGCGACGCTTTTTGTCTCACACGACCTGAACGTGGTGCGCCTGCTGACCGACCGCGTGGCCGTGATGTACCTGGGTAAGATCGTCGAGATGGGCCCCTCAGCACAGGTTTTTGAACACCCGGCACACCCGTACACACGGGCGCTGGTGTCGGCCATACCTGGCTGCGGCCCGCGAGTGCGGCTGGAGGGCGAAATCAGCAGCCCCATCGACCCACCGCCGCAGGTGTGCCGTTTTGCCAGCCGCTGCCCATCGGCGCAAGATTTGTGCGTGCGCCAGTCGCCGCCCGCGCACACCAGCGCAGCCACCGGCCACAGCGTGGCCTGCCACTTTCCGCATCGGCAGGCTGAAACGCACCCGCCGGCTGTCGCTGTGGCGTGAACCCATGAAAGCGGTTGCGCAGCAGCGCCCGGGTGAAGCGCCGCCGGAGCGTCCGGGTGCGGCTGCGCTGGGACGTCCAGGTGCGGCTGCGCTGGAACGTCCAGGTGCGGCTGCGCCACGGGGCAACCTGGCCGAGCAGGTGTATGCCGAGCTGAAGCTGCAGATGCATGACTTTCGCCTGGTGCCCGGCGACCGCTTTTCTGAAGCCGACATTGGCGCCCGCTTGGGCGTGAGCCGCACGCCGGTGCGTGAGGCGTTGTTCCGCCTGCGCAACGAAGGCCTGCTGGACGTGGAAAGCAAAAGCGGCTGGTTTGTGCGCCCCATCGACTTTGCGCGCTTGGACCAGCTGTACGACCTGCGCGTGATACTGGAATCGGCCAGCGTGGTGCGCCTGTGTGTGCAGCCGCAATCCGCCCCTGAACTGGAAGTGCTGAAGGCCGCCTGGCTGGTGCCGGCCGCAGAACGCCTGACCGATGGTGAACGCGTGGGCAACCTGGACGAAGCCTTCCAC
>JANNMQ010000719.1:0-3567 GCA_031398045.1 Rubrivivax sp. | reverse complement strand
CGTGCAGGACGGCGCCAAACAGGCCCAGCGCCTGCTGGACCGCCACTGCGCAGACGGCCAGGGGCTGCCCGAGTCCATTGCCATGGTGCGGTGGGGCAGCGACAACCTGAAGAGCGAAGGCGCTCCCATTGCGCAGGCGCTGGCGCTGATGGGCGCGCTGCCGCGCTTCGACAGCTACGGCCGCATCGCAGGCGCACAGCTGGTGCCGCTTGCCGCTCTGGGCCGGGCGCGCGTCGACGTCGTCATCACGTTGTCGGGCATATTCCGCGACCTCTTGCCTCTGCAAATCAAGCTGCTGGCCGAGGCCGCTTTCCTGGCCGCTTCAGCCGACGAACCGCTGGAGCTGAACCCGGTGCGCAAACACGCGCTGGCCTACCAGCTTGAACATGGCTGCACGCTGGAAACGGCGGCGCTGCGTGTGTATGGCAACGCCGAGGGCGCTTATGGCGCCAACGTGAACAACCTGGTGGAAAGCAGCAAGTGGACCGACGAAGGTGAACTGGCCGAAACCTACACCCGCCGCAAAGGTTTTGCTTACGGACGCCAGGGCCATGCCGTGCAGCAAACGGCGCTGTTGCACAGCGTGCTGGCCGACGTGCAGCTGACCTACCAGAACCTGGATTCGGTGGAGCTGGGCGTGACCACGGTAGACAACTACTTCGACACGCTGGGTGGCATCACGCAGGCCGTGAAAGTGGCCAAGGGCGGCCGCCTGCAAGACACGCCGCCGGTCTACATCGGCGACCAGACCAAAGGTGACGGCGCCGTGCGCAGCCTGCGCGAACAGGTGGCGCTTGAAACCCGCACCCGCATGCTGAACCCGAAGTGGTTTGAAGGCATGCTCGAACATGGCTACGAAGGTGTGCGGCAGATTGAAGTGCATGTCACCAACACTTTTGCCTGGTCGGCCACCACCGGGCAGGTCTCGCCCTGGGTCTACCGGCAGCTGACCGAGACCTTCATGCTCGACCCGGCGATGCGTGAGCGCCTGGCGCTGCTGAACCCCACCGCGTCGGCCCGTGTCGCCAACCGCCTGATTGAAGCCAGCGAACGCAACTACTGGCAACCCGACGACGCCACGCTGGACGCGCTGAAACGCGTCGGCGAGGAACTGGAAGACCGCCTTGAAGGCGTTTACGAAAAAGCTGCTGCATGAAAGCGACCGACACTGCCATGGACAACAACACCCTGACCCAGATTCCGATCAACCGCATAGGCCGCGGCAACCCCGCCCATCTTCCTGGCAAGCGAGGCATTGAACTCGACAGCGACGGCAGCATGCAGGTGCAGATGGACCCGAAGCTGAAGATCGGCACGGCCAAGGTCTTTGCCATCTACGGCAAGGGCGGCATCGGCAAAAGCACCACCAGTTCCAACCTGTCGGCCGCCTTCAGCCTGATGGGCAAACGCGTGCTGCAAATAGGCTGCGACCCCAAGCACGACTCGACCTTCACCCTCACGAAGAAGATGCTGCCCACCGTCATCGACGTGCTGGAGACGGTGGACTTTCACTCCGAAGAACTGCGCCCCGAAGACTTTGTTTTTGAAGGTTACAACGGCGTGATGTGCGTGGAAGCGGGTGGTCCGCCCGCCGGCACCGGCTGCGGCGGTTACGTGGTGGGCCAGACGGTGAAGCTGCTGAAAGAGCACCACCTGCTGGAAGACACCGACGTGGTGATCTTTGACGTGCTGGGTGACGTGGTGTGCGGCGGTTTTGCCGCACCGCTGCAACACGCCGACCACGCGATGATCGTGACCGCCAACGACTTCGATTCCATCTTCGCGATGAACCGCATCGTGCAGGCCATCGGTGCCAAGGCCAAGAACTACAACGTACGCCTGGGCGGTGTGATTGCCAACCGCAGCCGGGAAACCGACCAGATCGACAAGTACAACGCGCGCACGGGCCTGAAGCTGGCAGCACACCTGCCCGACCTGGACGCCATACGCCGCAGCCGACTGAAGAAGTGCACGCTGTTCGAGATGGAGGCCACGCCCGAGATCGAGGCCGTGCAAAAGGAATACCTGCGCTTGGCGGCTTTGATGTGGCTTGGCCCGGAACCCTTGCCCGCGGTACCGCTGAAAGACCGTGACATCTTTGACCTGCTCGGCTTCGATTGAAGCAGGTGCCCCCGATGAGCCACTTGCCTGCCACCAGCACCGTGCCCTCCCCGCACCCAGCCTTGCACACGGCCCTGCACACGCCCGACTTTCTGCAGCGCCGCGGCCAGATCGAAACCTACTTCGACCGCACCGCTGTCAAAGCCTGGGAACAACTGACCAGCACCGCCCCGGTGGGCCGCATTCGCGCCACCGTGCGTGCCGGTCGTGACCGCATGCGCAGCCAGCTGCTGGATTGGCTACCTGCCGACTTGCACGGTGCCCGCATCCTCGACGCCGGTTGCGGCACCGGTGCGCTGGCCCTGGAAGCAGCACGCCGTGGTGCGGAGGTGGTGGCCATCGACCTCTCACCTTCGCTGGTGGACGTGGCGCGCCGTCGTGTGCTGGCCGATGCCGTTGGGTCGGCCTGCGCACACCGCATCCAGTTTTGTGCCGGTGACATGAGCAACCCCGCGCTGGGCCCTTTTGATCACGTGGTGGCGATGGACTCGTTGATCCACTACGACATGCCCGACGCGGTGCGGGTGCTCGAAGGCTGGGCTGCGTACACAAGCGCATCGCTGCTGTTCACTTTTGCGCCCAGCAGCCCGCTGCTGCGCACCATGCACACCGTGGGCCGGCTGTTTCCGCGCAGCGACCGTTCACCCGCGCTGCAGCCGGTGGCCGAAGCCGATCTTCGGCAGCAGCTGCTGGACAGCCCAGGCCTGCACCACTGGCAGGCGACAAGAACGCAGCGCGTGAGCAGCGGCTTTTACACCTCACAAGCCCTGCAGCTGGCGCGCGCATGAAACTGATCCCCGGTGCCCCGCTCAGCAGCCGCAAGCTGGCGGGCTTGAACGCCCGTCTGGCGCTGCGCTGGAAGCGGCTGGACGGCCGGTTTTTGCCCTTCGCCGATGCGGCCAGCACTGAATTGCCACTGCCGCGGCTGTTGCGTTTGGCCCTGTTTCAGGTGTCTGTGGGCATGGCCCTGGCGCTGCTGGTGGGCACGCTGAACCGCGTCATGATCGTCGAGCTGGGCATGCCGGCCTGGCTGGTGGCGCTGATGGTGGCGCTGCCGATATTGGCCGCACCTTTCCGCGCGTTGATCGGCCACCGCAGCGATACCCATGCCTCGGTCATCGGCTGGCGCCGCGTGCCTTACCTGTGGCTGGGCACGATGCTGCAGTTTGGCGGCCTGGCGATCATGCCTTTTGCCTTGCTGCTGCTGACCGGTGAAGGTGAACTGGGCCTGGCCTGGTTGGGCTATGGCGCCGCCGCCGTGGCCTTTGTGCTGACAGGAGCGGGGCTGCAGACGACGCAGACTGCGGGCCTGGCTCTGGCCAACGACCTGGCGCCAGTCCACACCCGCCCGCGCGTGGTGGCCTTGATGTACGTGATGTTGTTGCTGGGCATGCTGGGTGGTGGCCTGGTGTGCAGTGCGCTGCTGGCCAGCTTCAGCCCTACACG
>JANNMQ010000690.1:0-11625 GCA_031398045.1 Rubrivivax sp. | reverse complement strand
AACAGGGCCGCGCGCGCCCGCCAGGTCAGCGCCATGCCCAGCACCAGCAGCGAGATGCCGTAGTTGGCCGCGGCGCCGAAAAAGTCCACGGCGTCGGCCAGCAGCGACACCGATCCGGCCTGCAAGTTCGAACACGAACATGGCGGCGTTGATGATCAACGCGGTCCACAGCACGCGGCGGTAGCGTGGGCTCTGGCTGACCGCAGGGGTGGCGCAGCCGTGACTGCAGCAGGAGTCGCTCATGAGGCGCTTTCGAGTACGGATGCCCGCATTTGAAACCCTTTAGCGGCTCCAGAGTCAAGCGGCTATGCTGCGGCATCGTTGGGCGCCACTTCATACACGCCGAGAGCCTCGATCCATGTTTGACTTCCTTCGCGTCACAGGGCTGTTCTTCGTCACCGCGGTTGCCGAGATCATCGGGTGTTACCTGCCTTGGCTGGTGCTGACCCAGGGTCGTACCGTCTGGTGGCTGCTGCCGGCGGCCGCATCGCTGGCGGCGTTCGCGTGGCTGTTGACGCTGCATCCCAGTGCGGCAGGCCGCACCTACGCGGCTTATGGGGGTGTGTATGTCGTTGTCGCACTGATCTGGCTGTGGCGCGTCGACGGTGTGGTCCCAACTCGTTGGGACCTTGTCGGTGGAGGCATCTGCCTGGTCGGCATGGCCATCATTGCCCTGCAGCCCAGGGCGACAAGCTGAGGGAGGGACACGGGCATGAAGATCGGTGAACTGGCGCTGGCGGCGCAGACCCAGGCCGAGACCATCCGCTACTACGAACGTGAGGGCCTGGTGCCACAGGCGCCTCGCAGCGAGGGCAACTACCGCATCTATGGGCCCGAGCATGTCGAACGGCTGGCCTACGTGCGCCATTGCCGGTCGCTGGACATGACGCTGGACGAGATCCGTGTGCTGCTGCGTTTGATGGACGCGCCGCAAGCCGAGTGCGGCGAAGTCAACGCGCTGCTTGATGAACACATCGGCCACGTCACCATCCGCATCCGCGAATTGCGCCAGCTTGAAAAACAATTGAAGGCGCTGCGCGAGCGGTGCATGGATGTCCGCGCAGCAGAACACTGCGGCATCTTGAATGAACTGGTGCAGGCGTCTTCAGTGACGGGTGTCAGGTCGGCGAGCGCGCCTATGTCTGGGTCTCACGGCACCCGAAACCGTCGACGTCACACTTCGACCTTGGAGTGACCGGATTCTGGTTGCACGGGCGGCTGCCATGGGTCGCAATGCAAAGCTTTGCATAGCGCCCCTCATCTGCCCTACGAAACTCTGAACTGGGTTCGCGAAAACCGCCATTCGACGCTGACTAAACCATGCAGTCGACTTAGCCAGCGGATGCAGCCGCCGCTGAACTGCCCGCCGCCGCCTTCAAGGGCCTGCACTGCCCGGAGCGAACCGGTCGGTCGAGATGACGGCCCGCTCGAAGACCGATGGCAGAAGTTGCCGCGATCCGGGCTATTTACCAACGTGGCAACAGCAGCACGGGCGGGAACTTCGACTCTCGCAAGCCGCCCATCGTGAGTACCGGCAGAGGACCATCGTGGAGAGCGCTTCATGAGGATTGGGAGTGACTCTTCCACTGTCGCCGGCTTCGCCAGCCAGGTGCCGCGCGCCCCTCACCTAAGATGCTTGGCTCTATGAACGAACCGATCTCCACCGCCGAACTGCTGAAGGGCGACCTCTCGCGCCATTCTCCAATGATGCAGCAGTACCTGCGCATCAAGGCCGAACACCCTGACACACTGGTGTTCTATCGCATGGGCGATTTTTACGAGCTGTTCTTCGACGACGCACGCAAGGCCAACCGGCTGCTGGACATCACGCTGACGCAGCGTGGCCAGAGTGCGGGCGTTGCGGTGGTGATGGCCGGTGTGCCCGTGCACAGCGTCGAAGCCTACCTGGCGCGACTGATCAAGCTCGGCGAAGCCGTGGCGGTAGCCGAACAGGTGGGTGACGTGGCCACCAGCAAAGGCCCGGTGGACCGCAAAGTGGTGCGTGTGGTCACCCCCGGCACCGTGACCGACAGCGAGCTGATGGCCGAGCGCGCTGACACGCTGCTGCTGGCCCTGCACACGCACCGCAATCAGCACGGCCTGGCCTGGCTGGGCCTGGCCAGCGGGCAACTGGGCTTGACCGAGTGCAGCGAAAACGAGCTGCCCGGCTGGCTGGCGCGGCTGGACCCGGCCGAGCTGTTGGTGGACAACAGCCTGGCGCCGCACCAGCTGCCCAGCGCCGTGCTGCAGCTGCGTGCCGCGCGCACCGGCCGCCCCGGCTGGCAGTGGGACAGTGCCCTGGGTGAACGCAAGCTGCGTGAACAACTGCAGGTGGCCAGCCTGGCCGGCCTGAACGCACAAGACTTGTCCCTGGCGCATACCGCCGCCGCCGCGTTATTGAGTTATGCCGAACACACCCAAGGTCGCGCCCTGGCCCATGTGAAGAGCCTGCGCGTGGAGCGCGCGGCTGACCTGCTGGACCTGCCCCCGGCCACGCACCGTAACCTGGAACTGGTGCAGACGCTGCGCGGTGAAGACAGCCCCACGCTGCTGAGCCTGCTGGACAGCTGCCGCACCGGCATGGGCAGCCGCCGCCTTCGCCTGTGGTTGACCCGCCCGGCGCGTGAACGCAGTGTGGCCAGCGGACGGCATGCCGCCATCGCGCAGCTGTTGATGCAGGGCTTCGAGCCGCTGCGCAGCGCGCTGCGTGGCATCAGTGACGTGGAACGTATCGCTGCCCGCGTGGCGCTGCGCCAGGTGCGCCCACGTGAACTGTCTGGCCTGCGCGGTACGCTGGCGGCACTGCCGGCGCTGCGGGAACAGGCACCCCGAGGCGCGCCGTTGCTCGACACCCTGCACCAAGCGCTGTCACCCGGCCCGCAACTGGCCACGCTGCTGCAGGCGGTGGCCGAAGAACCTGCGGTGCTGCTGCGCGAAGGCGGTGTCATCGCAACCGGCGTGGACGCCGAACTGGACGAGCTGCGCGGCATCAGCCAGAACTGCGACGCTTACCTGCTGGACATGGAAGCGCGTGAACGTGCACGCACCCAGATCCCCAACCTGCGCGTGCAGTTCAACAAGGTGCATGGCTTTTACATCGAGGTCACCGGCTCGCACCTGGACAAGGTACCCAGCGACTACCAGCGCCGGCAGACACTGAAAAACGCCGAGCGTTACATCACACCCGAACTGAAAACCTTTGAAGACAAGGCGCTGTCGGCCCAGGAACGGGCGCTGGCGCGCGAGAAGTGGCTGTTTGAACAGCTGCTGGATGCGCTGCAACAGCACCTGCCACCGCTGCAAGACCTGGCGCACGCACTGGCCAGCCTGGACGCGCTGGCCGCACTGGCTGAACGCGCCCACACGCTGAACTGGTGCCGGCCAGAATTTTTGCCCTACCCCTGCATCGACATCGAAGGTGGCCGCCATCCGGTGGTGGAAGCGCGGCTGGCCGAACGTGGTGGTGGCGGTGGAAAAGGCGCCGGCGCGGCCAACTTCATCGCCAACGACTGCCGGCTGGATGCTCGCACGCGCCTGCTGATCATCACCGGCCCCAACATGGGCGGCAAAAGCACCTTCATGCGCCAGGTGGCACTGATCTGCCTGCTGGCTGCGATGGGCTCCTACGTGCCGGCCACGGCTTGCCGGCTGGGGCCGCTGGACGCCATCCACACCCGCATCGGCGCCGCCGACGACCTGGCCAATGCACAAAGCACCTTCATGCTGGAGATGACCGAGGCCGCTGCCATCGTGCACGGCGCCACCGAACACAGCCTGGTGCTGATGGACGAAGTGGGGCGCGGCACCAGCACCTTCGACGGCCTGGCGTTGGCCGGCGCCATCGCCAGCCAGTTGCACGACAAAAACCGCAGCTTCACCCTGTTTGCGACGCATTATTTCGAGCTCACCGAATTTCCCGCCCGTCACGCCAGCGCGCAAAACCTGCACGTGGGTGCGGTGGAAAGCGGGCATGACATCGTCTTCCTGCACCAGCTGCAGCCCGGCCCGGCCAGCCGCAGTTATGGCGTGCAGGTGGCGCGTTTGGCCGGCATGCCGGCAGCACTGATCCGCCAGGCACGTGCCACGCTGGAAGCCTTGGAACAAAAAGCACAACAGGGCCAGGCGCAGGTGGACCTGTTTGCAGCCCCACCGGCCGCCGCCGAGCCAGAAATGCCGGCCGCGCTGCGCGCGTTGGCCGCCATCGACCCCGACGTTTTGACACCGCGCGAAGCGCTGGACGCGCTGTACCGGCTGAAAGCGCAGCTGTAGCGGCTACGCGGTCAGTTCGACCCGGTGATCGCAGTTGAGCAACGCGGACTTAGGGCTCCAGCAGAAATAAATTGGACAGTTGGCCGCTGGATTGGGATGCGATGCTAGGCGCGAAGCGCGCAGTGTGGCCAGCCACACAAGTGATTCGCAACGACGCAGTGCGCCCAAGCCCAGCGAGTCAAGTGTTCAAGTTATTTTTGCTGGAGCCCTTAGAAGCCCCCAGGTGGCGCCCCGTGCATCCAAACACCCAACGTGCCACTTTCCCCACTTCATCGCAGCCGATAGATCTTCTGTCCCGCATTCACGCCCCAGACGATGCCTGCGCTTGCTGTTGCGACCTGCGCCAGCGCGCCGGGTACCGCCGTCCACTTGCTGCCTTCCCAGCGGAAGATGTTCCCGGCACCGTTAACACCCCACACAGCGCCGTCCGCGGCCACCGACACGTGTCGCAGCTTGCCGGGCTGCTGCTGCCAGGCGCTGCCCGTCCAGCGGTACACGTCGTCGCCGCTGTTGACCCCCCACACCAGCGAGGCTGAGCCGACGGAGATTTGCTTCAACGCGCCAGCAACCTGCGTCCAGCTGCTGCCGTTCCAGCGAAAGATTTTTTGCTCGGCATTCACGCCCCACACCGTGCCATCACTGGCCACGCTGACGTGCCGCAGACTGCCCGCCACCTGCGTCCAGCCCGTGCCATTCCAGCGAAAGATCTTGTCGCTGGCGTTGACACCCCACACCAGGCCAGAGCGGCCCACACTGACTTGCTTCAACGCGCCGCTGACCTTTGTCCATGCCGAGCCGTCGCGCCGAAAAACCTGCTGCGATGCGTTGCAGCCCCAGACCTGACCGTCGGCAGAGGCTGCCACGTGGACCAACGCACCGCTGATGTTCTGCCACAGCGACCAGCCCAGCTGCCCACGTGACCACGGGCACAAGCTCAGCGTGTTGGCGTTCATCAGGCAGGCTGCCTGCGTGCTGGTGCAGAAGAAACAATTGAGGTTGGGCGTGTCGCTGCGGCCGCTGCCCCCACAACTGCAACCGCTGTCTTTGTATTCATCGGCTGCGCCAAAAATGTGACAGGTCTCGTGAGCAAACACCTGGTTGATGGCGTTCGAGCCCCAGCCGTCGTTGTCATAGTGCATCACCAGCCGTTCGCCGCTTGCATAGGCGAAGTGGTGCAGCGGATAGCGGGTGAAGTAGGCCACGTAAGCCCAGTTCGTCTGCCGTGCGGTGCGCAGCGCGTTGACATAGTCGATAGAACCCTGGCGCGATGCCGCGAACCCCATCTTCTTCAGCGCGGCATCGCGCCATGGGCTTTCCTTGGCCTCGTAGCTGGAATCGGTGCCAGCGCCGACATCAACTTCAATCTCGCGCCAGTCGTAGCTGAAGGTGATCTTGGCGTCGGGGTCGGCCGACGCCAGGAAAGCCAGGCCCTCCATCACCTCGGCCATGATGGTGGAGCGCTGGGCCGCGCTGAGGTTGAAGCCCGAGCTGCCGCGGTTGTAGATGACATTGCTGGCATTGACGCCCCAGATGGCGTTGGCTGAACCGACCGACAGCTGCTTGAGCTGGCCCGCTATTTGCTGCCACTGCGAACCCGTCCAGCGGAAGATGTCGTGGCTGGCATTCACGCCCCAGACCGCGCCATCAGCGCCGGCTGCGACGTGCATCAACGCGCCGCTGATCGGGTCCCACGCGGACCCGTTCCAGCGGAAGATCTTGTTGGCTGCGTTGACACCCCACACCAGACTGGAAGAGCCCACCGAAATCTGCTTCAACGCGCCGGATACCTGCGTCCACGACGCCCCACTCCAGCGGTAGATCTCATCACTGGCGTTGACGCCCCAGACGCTGCCATCGGCCGCGGCCGAGACCTGCTTCAGGCGCCCCGGCATCGGTTCCCAGGCATTGGCGATGCGACGGAAGACTTTGTCATCGGCATTCACTCCCCAGACAGTGCTGGCGCTGCCAACCGAAATCTGCTTCAGTGCGCCGGCCACCGGCTCCCACTTGTCGCCGGCGCGTCGATAGATGTTGTCGCTGGCGTTGACGCCCCACACCGTGCCGTCGGCCGCGGCAGACACGTGCTTCAGTGCGCCGCTGACCGGAACCCAGGGTGTCGACGGCCCAGACACCATCACGATGCCAACGGCCACCGAGCCTTTGAGTTCAACGCTGGTGGGTGTGTTCGTGGACCGCGCCCGGTGCGGGCCTTCATCGTCATCGTCCTTGCCCGGTGGTTCGAAACCCGGTGCGTCCCAAGTGCGCACCACCGGACGTGCAGGGGGCCGGGCAGCGCGAGCGCGCGGCTTGCGTTTCGAGTCCAGCGCGCGCAGCAAGCGCTGCTCGAATTCACCAACATGGGCCGGGTCGACCGCCGGTGCGTGTCGCAGTCCTGCTGCCGCCACCTTCGGCGGCAGCGCGGCAACAATCAGTTGCTCGGTCAGGATGTGGCGGATGGATCCCCCCTTGCGCTCGATCTCAGCGCGCGCCTTCGACAGGTCTTTGACAGAGAGGATGACTTCAACTTCTTCCATGGGCTGCTCCTGCTGGGGGGGGTGACAAGCGCCTGGGCACTGATGCGCGCTGGGCTGAGCCCGACTATGAACACTTGGTTAACGAACGCAAGGGTGCGCCGCAAGCTTGCAGCCCGCCCCCCCTAGCTTCCAGCGCCGTTTTGAGGTCTACACCCAACACACGTTGGCGCGCCTGGGCTGAGCATTCATTCAGCCCTCAAGTGGACCGGCGGCGCCACCCTGGTGATGACCTGATAGCCTCGCGGGTTGTTCCATTGCATCGGTGAACCATGACTTACTGCGTCGGCATCCGGCTCAACGCCGGACTGGTTTTTTTGTCCGACTCGCGCACCAACGCTGGCCTGGACGCCATCAGCACTTTTCGCAAGATGATGATTTATGAAAAGGCAGGCGACCGCTTCATGGTCATGCTGTCAGCCGGCAACCTGTCCATCAGCCAAGCGGTGCGCGAGGTGCTGCAGGTGGAGAAGATCGACAACGGCGCTTTGGGTGAAGGCCGTGAACCCATCACCATCTGGAACGCCACCAGCATGTTTGACGCCACGCGGGTACTGGGCGCGGCGGTGCGGCGCGTCTACGCCAGCGACGGCGCAGCGCTGAAAGCCGCGGGGGTGGACTTCAATGCCAGCATGATTTTCGGTGGCCAGATCAAGGGTGAAGCGATGCGCCTGTTTCTGGTGTACTCGGCGGGCAACTTTATCGAAGCCACACGCGAGACCTGTTTTTTCCAGGTCGGCGAAAGCAAATACGGCAAACCCATTCTCGACCGTGTGCTGACACCCGGCACGCAGCTGGACGAAGCCGCCAAATGCGCGCTGGTGTCGATGGACAGCACGCTGAAAAGCAACCTGAGTGTGGGCCTGCCGCTGGACCTGGTGGTCTACCGCGAAGGCAGCTTTGCTTCGCAGGAATACGTGTGCATCGACGAACACAACCCCTATTTCCGCATGATTCACGACACCTGGGGCCAACGTCTGCGCGAGGTGTTTGAAGGCATCGAAGACCCACGCTGGGACGGCGGCGCCGCGGCGTACCCGCTGATGACCAGCAGCCAGCGTTACGAACAAATGCGCAAGATCTCCCACCCGGGTGAGCGCATCGTTTGAAGTTGCTGGCCCATACCGCAGGCACCGTGGGCAAAGCAACGGCGTCACGCACCATCGTGTTCAGCCATGCCAATGGCTTTCCGGCCGGCACTTATCGCGTGCTGTTCCAGGCCTGGCAGGCCGCCGGCTGGCAGGTGCTGGCGTTGCCCCGCTTGGGTCACGACCCCGCCTACCCGGTCACCAGCAACTGGCCGCATGTGCGTGATGAACTGCTGGCTTTCATCGAAGCCTCGGCACCGGGTCAGCAGGTGCACCTGGTGGGCCATTCGCTGGGCGGGTATCTCAGCCTGTTGGCGGCCAGCCGCAAGCCGCAGTGGGTGGCCGCTGTGGTGCTGATCGACTCACCGGTGTTGACCGGCTGGCGTGCACACAGTGTGCGGGTGTTCAAGGCCACGGGGCTGATGAAGCGCGTCTCGCCGGGCCATGTGTCGCAGCGCCGGCGTTGGCAATGGCCCAGCACCGAAGCGGTGTTGGCTCATTTCGAAAACAAACGGGTGTTTGCCCGCTGGCAACCCGAGGTGCTGCACGACTACGTTCGCTGTGGCACCGAACCCGACCCCGACACGCCTGCCAGCGCGCAAGCGCCCCATCCGGTGCGGCTCAGCTTCCGTCGCGAGGTGGAAACACGCTTCTACAACACACTGCCACACAACATGGGGGTTCGTTTTGCGCGCCACCCGGTGCGCGCGCCGGTCAGTTTTCTGGGTGGCACGCAGTCGGTTGAAAACCGCCAGGTGGGGCTGGCCGCCACCCGTGCACTGACCCATGGGCGCATGGCCTTCATCGAGGGGTCGCACCTGTTCCCGATGGAAAAGCCGGCAGAAACGGCAACGCTGGTGCTGCAGCAGTTGTCCGCCCTGCAAGGCAGCTGAAGGCTTCATCCAACCCTGGCAGCGCACCGTGTTGTGGTGCTGGGCAAGACCAGCACCCCGTTCACCGGGAGCCGCCTTCTTTTGGTTTCAAATGGCCTCAAAGCGCCCCAGGCGCACGGCCGTACCACCCGGCTTCAAATTGTGGGTGCCCGGCATCACCAGCACGGTGTCGTCATAGGGTGTGTGCCAGACATGGTCACCATCCTGCGCCAGCGGCGTGCCGGCTTTCTGCACCACACCCAGCCCCGTGGTGGGCAGCAAAAAACGGAACTCGCTGCTGCGTGCCACCACGGCTTCGGTCACGCGCACCAGCCGCTGTTGCACCGGCAGGGGTTGCCGACTGTGGCGCGCCACCCAGTCGGCGCTGGCCAGGCCCACCAGGCCCAGAAAACGCACCAGGCTGTCATGGGCCACATCAGCCGCAGCCCGTTCCCAATGCTGACCACATTCAATCAGCAGCGCCCGCTTGGGGCTGGCCGGGTCGCCGTAACCACCACGTTCCACCATGCGCAGGCCGGCGGCGTGGCCGGTGTCGAGCAGCAGCACCTCGGGCATGCCCAGGGCTTTGGCGAACTGGGCGTTTTTGTCCACCGTGCCGCACACCATCAACGGCGCGCAGGGCTCGCTCATGCTGTGGATGTCCAGCAGGTAATCAGCGGCATCGACAAACGGCCGCAACTCACGGGCGCGGCGCAATTCGGCCGAATCGCGGCTGCCCAGCAGCTGGTCGTCGGCCCAAACGCGGTTGTAGTCCTCGTCCACATAACGCGACGGAAACGGGTTGGCGGGATCAAAACGTGCATAGGCCTGCACGTTGCCGAAGGCCAGCGTCAAGCTGCCACAGGCCGGCTGCCAACGGTTTGCAGCAATTTCACCCAGCAGCCAGTGCAGCGCAATGGCGCCGCAGATTTCGTTGCCATGGGTCAGCGCCTGCACCATCACCTGCGGGCCCGGGTTGGCAGCCGCCACCTGGTGCACCCAGGGCACGCCGGTGTTGCCTTCGCGCCAGGGGTTGATGTCGGGGGCTTGCAGTTCAATGCGGGGTCTGCGGGACAACATCTGTGGTTCCTCCGTCATGACTGGGGTGAAAACCGTTGTTGCAGGGCTTGCAACAGCTGCATCAACTGCGCCTGCAGGGGTGCAAATCCTTCGTGTTTCTGCAGGTTTTCGGCGTCCATGTAAAGGCGTTTGTTGATTTCTACCTGCAGGCTGTGGCGGCCTGCGGCCGGGTTGGCGTAGGCGCGCACCAGTTCCACGCCTTTGAAGGGGTCGTTGACCTTGACTTCGTAACCCAGACCCACCAAATGGCTGCGCACGAAGGCGGTGATTTCAGGCGCGCAGGTGGTGCCGTCGCGATCGCCGAGACAGAAGTCGGCCCGCGGCACGCCGGCGCCACCTTCGCCCATGGCGCCGCTGACGGCGTTCATCGAATGGCAGTTGATGTGATGCACCACACCAAAGCGCCGGTGTGCCGCGTCCAGCAGCTGCTGCAAGGCCTGGTGGTAGGGGCGGTGGTAATGGTCGATGCGGTGTTGCACTTCGGCCACCGACAGCTTGCGCGTGTACAGCGGCCGGCCGTCGTCCAACGTGCGCCACAGCAGCGCCTTGCCGATTTGCGCCTTGCCGCTGGGCACATGGGCGTCCGGCCAGGGCTCGTTCAGCATGTCCAGGTCGATGTCGCCCACATGGCGGTTGGGGTCGAGGTAGGTGCGGGGAAACTGCGCCGCCAGCAGTGGCACGCCACTTGCTGCTGCTGGCCGGTAGAGCTCATCGATGAAACAGTCTTCACCATCACGCAACTCCGCATCGCTTCGGTCCGAGCCGAAGTCGGGCGGCATGATGAAGCCCGAGTGCGGGGAGTCCAGCACCCAGGTGGACACCGGCACAGTGGGCCTGTGGACCAGCAACACTTCCTCGGCATTTGGGGTTTTCATGTTTCGAAGTATGCCGGCGCCCCGCATAGTGGCTACCCCGATAGCCTGCGCTGACTTTGTCGATAGCATGCCGCCCACAGCCCACCTTGGTGCAGCAGCGCAGGCTGCCGGCCAGGGATTCTTCTTCTGCCATTCACCGCCACGCTGACCAGAGGCCACACCATGCAAGAAACCGAACTGCGCCAACTGATTGAAGAAGTCCGCGAAGGCGCCCTGCCCCGGCGCAATTTCATCCAGCACATGGTGGGCCTGGGCCTGACAGCGCCGATGGCTTCGATGATGCTGATGCACTCTGGCATCGCGGGCGCGCAGACCGTGCCCTACAAGCCCACCAAACGCGGCGGTGGCGGTACGCTGAAACTGATTTACTGGCAAGCTGCGGTGCACCTGAACCCGCACTACGCCGGTGGCACCAAAGACCAGGACGCCAGTCGCATCTTTTACGAGCCGCTGGCCGGCTGGGACAGCGAAGGCAATCTGATACCGGTGTTGGCCGCTGAAATCCCAACACGCGCCAACGGCGGCCTGGCCGCAGACGGTCGCAGCGTGGTGTGGAAGCTCAAGCGCGGTGTCACCTGGCACGATGGCAAGCCGTTCACCGCCGACGACGTGCTGTTCACGGCCGCCTATGCCGGCGACCCGGCAGCGTCGATGATCACGATTGCCACCTACAAAGACATCAAAGTCACGAAGATCGATTCGCACACGGTGAGGATCGACTTTCCCAAGCCGACCCCGTTCTGGGCCGAGCCGTTGGTGGGCTCCATCGGACCTATCCTGCCCAAGCATGTGTTTGAAGGCTTCATGGGTGCGAAGTCACGTGAAAACCCGGCCAACACCAAACCGGTGGGAACCGGCCCCTACAAGATCGTCGACTTCAAGCCCGGTGATACGCTGCGTGCCGAGGCCA
>JANNMQ010000682.1:0-4787 GCA_031398045.1 Rubrivivax sp. | reverse complement strand
TCAAAGCCTTTTTCACGCCCATGGCCTGAATGTTTGACGCCGCCAAATGGCAGCTCGATACCACCGCCTGCCCCGTAGTTGTTGATGAAAACCTGGCCACAGTGCAGCTTGCGCGCCAGACGCAACGCGCGGCTGCCATCGCGGGTCCACACACCCGCCACCAGTCCAAACGCGGTGCCGTTGGCGATGGCCAAGGCCTGCGCTTCGTCGTCAAACGGAATCACCACCTGCACCGGACCAAAAATCTCTTCTTGCGCCAAACGGTGCTGCGGGTTCACATCGGCCACCAACGTGGGTGCCACATAACAACCTCCAGCAGGCAGGCTGGCCGCCAACGGCGCCTGCGCGGCCACCTGCAAGCCGCTGCTGTGCACCAGGTCCAGGTAGCCGTTGATCAGCGCTTGCTGGCGTTGGCTGATGACCGGGCCCACGTCGGGGTCGCTGGTAGCGGGGCCCACACGCAGCGCCCGATAGCGCTCGGCCATGCGGCGCACCACCTCGTCAAAAACCGGCCGCTGCACCAGGATGCGCGATGCCGCCGAACAAGTCTGGCCCGCGTTCTGGATGCCGGCGTTGACCAGGAAGGGCAAGGCGGCGTCCAGGTCGGCGTCGGCAAACACCAGCTGCGGGCTCTTGCCGCCCAACTCCAACGTTACCGGCACGGCATTTTGCGCCGCTGCGGCCTGGATCAACGTGCCCACCGCCACAGAACCTGTGAATGAGATGTGGCGCACACCCGGGTGCGCCGCCAGCGCCGCGCCGGCCTCTTCACCCAAGCCCGTGACGAGGTTCAGTGCGCCATCGGGCATGCCTGCCGCTTGCGCGATGCGCACAAAGGCCAACGCCGTGAGGCAGGCTTCTTCGGCTGGCTTTAACACGCAGGCATTGCCCATCGCCAGCGCAGCACCCACGCTGCGGCCGATGATCTGCATCGGGTAGTTCCAGGGCACGATGTGCGCCGTCACACCATGCGGCTCACGCAGCGTCAGCGCGGTGTAGCCGTGGGCAAAGGGAATGGTCTCGCCCATCACCTTGTCGGCAGCGCCGCCGTAGAACTCTAGGTAACGCGCCAGCGCCACAGCGTCGGCACGTGCCTGCTTCAGCGGCTTGCCCACGTCCAGCGCTTCAAGACGCGCCAGTTCGTCGGCCTGTTCCAGCACCAGCGTGCTCATGCGCATCAGGATGCGGCCACGCTCGGTGGCGCTCAGCAGGCCCCAGTTGCCGTCCAGCGCGGCCTGCGCAGCGTTGACCGCAGCGTCCACATCAGCCTTGTCGCCGCGCGCAATTTGCGCCAGCAGCGTGCCGTCAGACGGGTTGAACAAGGGCAGGGTTTTTCTGTTGGCAGCACTTTGCCAGTGGCCGCCCATGTGCAGCAGGCTGGCGTCAAACGGGACGGTGGCGGGCATGGCAGTTCCCCTGGCTTGGCGTGGCAGTTAAAGCGTTGAGCTTGGGGCATCATAGCCAGCGATGGGACCCTTTTTGTTCAAACGCCTGGCCACCTTGTTGCTGACCCTGTTGGTAGCTTCGAGGGTGGTTTGTGCGGTGCTGGAACTGCTGCCGGGCAATGCGGCAGAGGTCATCCTGGGCGACACCGCCACCCCTGAATCGCTGGCTGCGCTGCAAGCCAAGCTGGGGCTGGACCGGCCGCCGCTGGAACGTTACCTGTCCTGGGTGGGCAGCCTGCTGCAGGGCCAGACGGCCACCAGCACCAGCTACGACACCCCCACCGCCGAATTGATCCGCGAACGGCTGCACGTCACGCTGCCGCTGGCGGTGTTGGCGATGGTCCTGACGCTGGCGCTGGCCCTGAGCCTGGGCCTGTATGCCGCCAGCCGTCACAACGGCCTGGGTGACGTGGGCGTGATGGCGGCCAGCCAGGTGGGCATCGCCATTCCCAATTTCTGGTTTGCCATTCTGCTGATCATGCTGTTTGCCGTGCACCTGCAGTGGGTCAGTGCCGGTGGTTTTCCGGGCTGGACCGAAGATGAAGGCGGCGGGCTGTGGGACGGGCTGAAGGCACTGATCCTGCCCGCCGTTGCACTGGCCCTGGTGCAAGCCGCCATCCTGGCGCGCGTTACGCGCTCTGCAGTGCTGGACGTGATGCGGGAGGACTTTGTGCGCACCGCGCGCGCGAAAGGTTTAAGCAAGCGCCAGGCGCTGTGGCGCCACGTGCTGCGCAACGCCCTGATTCCGGTGCTGACGGTGGCCGGCCTGCAGTTTGCCAACCTCATCACCGGCACCATCGTGGTGGAAAACGTGTTTGTGCTGCCCGGTGTGGGGCGGCTGGTGTTTCAGGCCATCAGCAACCGCGACTTGGTGGTGGTGCGTGATGTGGTGATGCTGTTGGCTGCCGTGGTGGTGGTGGTGAACTTTGTCGTAGATGTGTTGTATGCGCTGGTCGACCCGCGTTTGCGCCATGGTTGATCTGCACACAAGCGCCCAGACCGCAGGTTCGCGGACGGCGGCTTCGCGCACCGCAAGATCACTGATGTCGCGCGCGCTGCACCACAAAAGCTTTGTGGTGGGTGGCGTGCTCACGCTGCTGCTGGCCTTTGCCGCGCTGCTGTCGCTGCTGTGGACACCGCACCCGGTGGCCGAAATCAACATCCCCGCAAAATTGCAAGCGCCCAGCAGCGTGCACTGGCTGGGCACCGACAGCCTGGGCCGCGACATCACCAGCCAGCTGCTGGTGGGGGCGCAAAACAGCATCGTGGTGGGCGTGATTGCGGTGGGCATCGGTCTGCTGTTAGGCGTGGCACTGGGCTGCCTGGCATCGGCCGCCAGAGCCAGTGGCCGCGGCTGGGTGGAAGAAGTCATCATGCGCGCCAGCGACTTCACATTCGCTTTTCCGGCGCTGCTCACGGCCATCATGTTGACGGCCATCTACGGCCCGGGGCTGGTGCTCAGCATCGTGGCCATCGGCATCTTCAACATCCCGGTGTTTGCGCGCATCACCCGCGGTGCAGCCAACGCCGTGTGGGCGCGCGACTTCATCACCGCCGCACGCGCTGCCGGCAAGGGGCCACTGGCCATCACACGCGACCATGTGCTGCCCAACATCGCCAGCCAGCTGATCGTGCAGGCCACCATCAGCTTCGCCACCGCCATCCTGGCTGAAGCGGCGCTGTCTTATCTGGGTCTGGGCACCCAGCCGCCGCAGCCCAGCTGGGGCCGCATGCTGAACGAAGCGCAGTCGCAGATGTTCCAGGCACCACTGCTGGCGGTGTACCCTGGCGTGGCCATCATGTTGGCGGTGCTGGGGCTGAACCTGATGGGCGACGGCCTGCGCGACCTGATGGACCCGAAATTGGCCCACCAGCGTTGACGTTGAATCAGCGTTGAAGTTGAACCAGCGCTGATGTTGATGATGATGCGTGGCCAAAGCCGGTTCATCAAATACTTCCACATCCACCAGGAGCAAACTCATGGCCCAGTCTGCCGCCAGCACTGACAAACGCCCTGTGCTGGTGGTGGGCGCCAGCGGGCAACTGGGCACCCGCGTGGTGCACCAGCTGGTGGCGCTGCACCGGCCGGTGCGCGCGCTGGTGCGGCGCAGCTCACGTTTTGAACACCTGCGCCTGACCGGCGTGGAACTGGTCTACGGCGACCTGACCGACGCGGCGTCCATCGACGCTGCCTGCCGTGGCGCCGGCGCGGTGATTGCCACTGCCAACGCCGTGGCGCCGCTGAACGGCAGCACTTTTGCTGCCGTGGAAGACCGCGGTTATGCCACCCTCATCGACGCCTGCCGGCGCAGCGACTGTGGGCGTTTTGTGCTCGTCTCGGTGCCGGTAACGGCGCATGACGCAGCGGTGCCCTTGTTCCGCTACAAGCGGCTGAACGAACAGCGCCTGCAAGCCAGCGGGCTTGAGCACACGGTGCTGCGTGCCGGGCCCTTCATGGACGACTGGTTTGCGCTGATCGGCAGCCGCCTGCCTGCGCGCGGCGACCCGGCGGCACTGATCCACAGGCCCTGGGGGTTTTTGCAGACCTTCATGGGCGCAGTGGGCGACCTGATTGAAAAACGCGGCATCGCACTGGTGCCAGGCCCTGCCACCACGCGCCACGCTTTCATCGCTGTGGACGACGTGGCGCACTACCTGATACGCGCCACCAGCCACCCCGCTGCGCTCAACCAGGTGCTGGAAGTGGGCGGCCTCGAGATGCTGAGCTGGGCAGACGTGGCCGCGCTTTATGCCCGCGTGCTGGGTCGGCCGGTGCAGGTGGTGTCGACACCCGGCTTCGTTTTCCGTTTGCAGCGGCTGCTGATGCGGCCTTTTTCACAAGCCGCATCGAACATCATGGGCTTGAATTGGCTGGCCGCCAGCAGCATGCCCATCAACGACCCGGGTCATGCCGCCACTTTGGGTATTCAGCTGACGCGGGCCGAAGACTTCTTGCGCGCCAAGGCGGCACTGCCAGCAGCGTCTGGCCGGGCTTCGTAAACTGCAGCCCTCTTCAACCACGACACACCCACCATGCGCATCGATTTTGTTTCCGACGTGGCCTGCCCCTGGTGTGCCGTAGGCCTGAATGCCCTGGAGCGGGCGCTGGAGCACATCGGCCCCGACATCCCTGTGGAGATCCACTTCCAGCCCTTTGAGCTGAACCCCACGATGGCCGCAGCTGGCGCCAACGCGGCCGATTACCTGAAGGCCAAATACGGCATGGGCGATGCCCAGTTGGCGCAAAACCGCGCAGTCATCCACGAGCGTGGCGCCGCCGTCGGCTTTGCCTTTGGCGAGCGTGCGCATGTGTGGAACACCTTTGACGCTCACCGCCTGATT
>JANNMQ010000601.1:0-6068 GCA_031398045.1 Rubrivivax sp. | reverse complement strand
CCCAGCCCGTGCTCAATACCGGCTCGCTCTACCAATAGGCCGTGACCGCGCGCAAACCCTTTGCCCTGCGCCACTTCACGCCCGACACTGGCGATGTGCCGCTGGTGGCCGACATGAGCAGCAGCATCCTGTCGCGTCCGGTGGACGTGGCGAAGTACGGCCTGATCTACGGCGGCGCGCAGAAGAACATCGGCCCTGCGGGCCTGACCATCGTCATCGTGCACGAAGACCTCATCGGCCACGCGCTGCCAGCCACGCCCACGGCCTTTGACTACAAGGTGGTGGCCGACAACGAGAGCATGTACAACACGCCGCCCACCTACGCCATTTACATCGCCGGGCTGGTTTTCAACTGGATCAAGGCGCAGGGTGGCCTGGCGGCGATGGAAGTGCACAACCGCAAAAAGGCGGCGTTGCTGTACGACTTTCTCGACACCACCAGCTTCTACAGCGCACCGGTGGCGCGCGACTGCCGCAGCCTGATGAATGTGCCCTTCAAGCTGAAGGACGAAGCGCTGGACGGGGCCTTCCTGAAAGGCGCCGAAGCGCGTGGCATGGTGCAGTTGAAGGGCCATCGATCGGTGGGCGGTATGCGGGCTTCCATCTACAACGCGATGCCGATGGCTGGCGTGCAGGCGCTGGTGGCCTACATGATGGAATTCGAGTTGCAACATGGCTGACACCACCGTCGGGCGCATGCCCATCCTGGTGCTGAATGCCATCTCGGTGGGCGGCCTGTCGCGCCTGCCAGCCGAACGTTACCGTGTGGGCAAGGACGTGGTCGACCCGGTGGGCGTGCTGGTGCGCAGCGCCGACATGCACGGCATGGCCATTGCGCCCAGCGTGCGTGCCATCGGGCGCGCGGGCGCCGGCACCAACAACATCCCCGTGGCGGCGCTGAGCGCACGCGGCGTGCCGGTATTCAACGCACCGGGCGCCAACGCCAACGCCGTCAAAGAGCTGGTGCTGACCGGCATGCTGATGGCGGCACGCAACCTGGCGCCCGCCTTGCGCTTCGTGTCTGAACTCGACGTGGCCGTACCCGACCTGGACCGGGTGGTGGAAGACGGCAAGAAGCAGTTTGGTGGCTACGAACTGCAAGGGCAGACACTGGGCATCGTGGGCCTGGGCAAAATTGGCTGCCTGGTGGCCGAGGCCGCCATCGGTCTGGGCCTGCATGTGATGGGCTACGACCCCGAGATCACGGTCGACGCGGCGTGGAGCCTGCCGTCGCAGGTCAAACGCGCCACCAGCGTGAACGAGGTGCTGAAGGGCGCGCAATTCGTCACCTTGCATGTGCCGTTGGTCGAGGCCACGCGGCACCTCGTCAACGACGGCAACATCGGCCTCATGCGGCCTGGCGCGGTGCTGCTGAACTTCAGCCGCGAAGGCGTGGTCAGCAATGCCGCGGTGCTGGAAGCGCTGGGCGCCGGCCGGCTCAGCACTTATGTGTGCGACTTCCCCAGCGCCGAACTGCACGGCCAACCGCGCGGCATCCAGTCCAGGATCGTGGCACTGCCCCACCTGGGAGCCAGCACGCGCGAGGCCGAAGAAAACTGCGCCGTGATGGTGGTGGACCAACTGCGCGCCTATCTGGAACATGGCGACATCAGCAATGCGGTGAACTTCCCCAACGTGCACATGGAGCGCGAATCACCCTGGCGCGTGGCCATCGCCAACAGCAACGTGCCCAACATGCTGGGCCAGATGTCCACCACGCTGGCGCAAGCTGGGCTGAACATCCACAACATGGTGAACAAGAGCCGCGGCGAAATGGCCTACACGCTGGTGGATGTGGACAGTGAGGTGCCGGCTGCGGTGCTGCAAGCGCTGGCCGCCATACCGGGCGTGCTGGCCGTGCGTTACCTGCCAGAACTGAAGTGAGGAGACAAGAAAACGCCCCGCTGCAGGCGCAACACTGCAGCGGGGCGGTGCACGGCTGCTGCCGTGCGGGCTTGGTTAAGAGAGCGCTTTACAGCCGCTCAAATACCGCCGCGATGCCCTGGCCACCGCCAATGCACATGGTCACCAGCGCGTAGCGGCCGCCCGTGCGGTGCAGTTCATAAATGGCCTTGGTGGCGATGAAGGCGCCGCTGCAGCCGATCGGGTGCCCCAGCGCTATCGCGCCGCCGTTCGGGTTGGTCTTGGCCATGTCAAGTTCAAGCCCGCGCGACACGGCGATGGCCTGCGCAGCAAAAGCTTCGTTGCTCTCGATCACGTCCATCTGGCTCATCGACAGGCCGGCCTTTTTCAGCGCCATCTTCGATGCCGGAATCGGGCCTTCACCCATGATGTCGTTGGGCACACCGGCCACCGCATAACCGGCCAGACGCGCCATCGGCTTGTAACCATGGCTGGCCGCCACACCGGCTTCGCCCATGACAAAAAACGCCGCGCCGTCGTTGATGCCCGACGCATTGCCCGCCGTCACGGTGCCGTCTTTCTTGAAAGCCGGCTTCAGCTTGGCCAGCGACTCCATCGTGGTGCTGGCTTTTACGTATTCGTCGGTGTCAAAGGTGACGTCGCCTTTTTTGGTCTGCTTGACGATGGGCACGATCTGGCTCTTGAAGCGGCCTTCGGCAATGGCCGCTGCAGCGCGACGTTGCGACTCGACCGCCAGCGCGTCTTGCTGTTCACGCGTGATGCCCCATTTAACAGCCAGGTTTTCGGCCGTGATGCCCATGTGACCCACGCCAAAGGGGTCGGTCAGCGTGGCCACCATCATGTCGATGAGTTTGGTGTCGCCCATGCGCGCGCCGGTGCGCATGGCCGGGCTCAGGTAGCCGCCACGGCTCATCACTTCCACACCACCGCCGATGCCGTAGTCACAGTCACCGAGCAGGATGTTCTGCGCTGTCGTGACGATGCCCTGCAGGCCCGATGCACACAGCCGGCCCACCGACATGGCCACACTGTCCATCGGCAAGCCGGCCTGGATGCTGGCCACACGCGCCACATAGGGGAAGCGGCTTTCGGTGGGGATGGTGTTGCCCACCGTCACGTAGTTGATGCGCTGCGGGTCGACGCCGCTGCGCTTGATGGTTTCTTTCATCACCAGGCCGGCCAGCTCGACAGGTTCCATGTCGGCCAAGGCGCCGTTGAAACTGCCAATTGCTGAACGGGCTGCGCCCAGAACCACTACGTCACGTTGTGCCATGTCTGTCTCCTGCTGAGGTTAAAAGGATAAGGCTTGATCGCGTCAAACACCCAAGTGGGCTCCCGGTGGCTGGCATCGGGCTTACAGGCGGGTACGCGGGACCTTGCAGCATGATCAAGGCAACCCAGGCCCGCATGCAAGGCCCCAGACCGGCAGCCGCTGCAGCGCTACGTCGACCGCTGAAGTTTACCGAGGTGTTTACCGGGGTGTTTGCCGGGCTGGGCCTTGGGCAGCCACCCGGCCCCGTTCAACGGCCCCGGTGGCCGAGCAAACGCGCCGGCAAGGCCAGGACGGCCCGCAGCAGGTTCAACACCGACGACACCACCACGCCCAGCAGGCGCAGCGGCAGGATCAGCAGCCAGAGCAACGGCAGCAGCACCAGCACCAACAGCGCGATGGGCCCATTCAGCAGCAGCAGCAAACACCACAGCACCACAAACACGCCGGTGGTCATGGCGTCCTCAGCCGCGCGGGCTGTTGACGGCGCCCGCGGCCCAATCCTGTGCGGCATGCTGCGGCTGCGCCAGCCAGTCGATGCCGCCCAGCAGGCTGAAGGTGATCATCGTGGCCAGGCAAAAAGCGACACTGCGTTGCAACAGCGTGGCGCGGGATGCGTGATTCATGGTGGGCTCCGGGTGGTGGTTTGGGGTTGCGATGGCCGCATCTTCCGACACCGCACACCCGGCGCCCAGCCCCACGCGATGCGCCGCAGGTGCAGCGGTATCAGCTGCTGCACGGCGCGACGAAGCCCTTGTACCGCCCGGTGCCCAGGCCGACCTGCAGTCCGGCCTGCAGAGTGACCTGCGGAAAGACGCGCAGATCCAAGGTTCGGGTTTTCCATGGCAACTCAGCAGGCTCCGTGTGCGTACACGTTGCATCGGCACGGCTGGTTGCTGTGCCGCTGAAAGCAGGCCCACCGGCCGCCACCTTCCACACCAGGAGCCCTTGTGAACAAACGCACCGTTGAACTGAGCCTGCTGAGCTTGTTGCTGAGCACCGGGGCCCTGGCCGCCGACCTGGAGGCCGGCAAGGCCAAGGCCTTGGCCGTCTGCGCCGCCTGCCACGGCGCATCGGGCGTCAGCATCGCCGACACCATCCCCAACCTGGCTGGCCAGCGTGTGGCCTACCTGGAATCGCAGTTGCGCGCCTTGAAAGCCGGCACCCGCAAAGCAGCGTCGATGAACGCCATGGCCGCGCAGCTGAGCCCGGCCGACATCAGCAACGTGGCAGCCTACTTCGGCAGCCTGGTGCCCACTAACCTGGCCGCCAAATCCGACCCCTTGCCCACGCTGGCGAAAACAGGGGTGGGGTTTCCGCAGGGTTACCAGAACGCCGACAAGGCCGGCTACAAGCTGTACCAGACCGTCAACCGCGCCGACATCAACCAGGTGCGTTACCTGTACGCCAACCCGCTGGCCTGGCAGGCGGCACGCGAGGGCCGGCCGCTGCCCGACGGCTCGGTGCTGGTGCTGGAACAACATGCGGCCAAATTGGACAGCGACAGAAAACCGGTGCCGGGCGCGGATGGTTTTTTTCAAAGCGACCGCTTGTTGGGCTACGCGGTGATGGCCACCGGCCCCGAATGGGGCAAGGACTTCCCCGACATGCTGCGCAATGGCAACTGGAATTACGCAGTCTTCAACCCCGACAGCAAACAACGGGCCGGCGTGAACCAGGCCGATTGCCTGGCCTGCCACAAGCCGCTGGACAAGCAGAACTACCTGTTCTCTTTTGAGCCACTGCACACGGCCGCACGGCGCTGAACCTGCAATTTCAAATCACCTGCAGTCCCTGCTGCCTGGCGGGGACGGCGGCAGCCACCGCCGCGGTCTGCGACGCCGCCCAGTTGGCAAACAGCTTGTGCAACTGCTGCAACCCGTCCACCAGCGCAGCGGGCCCTGGCTGCAGGATGTCGCAAGACTTGATCTCATGCAGCTGGCCGCTTTGCACCGCGGGCACATCAGCCCAGCCCGGCCTGGCAGCCACACGTTCGGGCCTGAACTTCTTGCCGCACCAGGAACCGACGATGAGGTCGGGCGCGCGGCGGGCGGGTTCGAGCGCGTCGGCCACCACGCGGTTGCGGCCCATGGATTGCAGGGCCAATTCGGGGAACACATCATCACCGCCGGCCACCGCCATCAGTTCGCTCACCCACTGAATGGCGCTGATCATGGGCTCGTCCCACTCTTCAAAATACACCCGGGGGCGGCGGGGCCAGGCGGCTGCCATGCTGGCCATCTGCGCATGATGCGCCTGGCACTGGGCAATCCATTGCTCGGCGCGGTCTTGTTCACCCACCAGACCTGCCACCAGGCGCAGCGTGTCGAAGATCTGCGCCACGCTGCGCTGGTTGGTCACCAACACCGTCAGGCCAGCGCGTATCAACTGGTCGGCCAGCGCGGCTTGCATGTCTGAAAAGCCAATCACCAGGTCGGGCTGCAGCGCCACGATTTTGTCGATCTTGCCGTCCAGGAACGAGCTGATGCGCGGCTTTTCCTGCCGCGCGCGCCGCGGCCTGACGGTGTAGCCGCTGATGCCCACGATGCGCGCTTCCTGGCCCAACAGGTACAGCCACTCGGTGGTTTCTTCAGTCAGGCAAACGATGCGCTTTGGACCCATATTGCACATTGTGAGGCCGGGCCTTGGCTGCGGCCGTTACACCTGTGCAGCGGCAGGAGCGGCAAAGCTGCCCCGGTATACTTTCCCTTTACCTACACGGCAGTTTTTTGTGCCCACGCCTGCATCAGGCCGTGCGCCAACAACAAAGCTGTCCAAGCACATGACCAAGTTTGTCTTCGTCACCGGTGGCGTGGTGTCCTCTTTGGGCAAGGGCATCGCAGCAGCGTCTCTGGCGGCCATCCTCGAGTCGCGGGGCCTGAAGGTCACCCTCATCAAGCTGGACCCCTACCTG
>JANNMQ010000581.1:0-2611 GCA_031398045.1 Rubrivivax sp. | reverse complement strand
CCGCCGAAGCCTGTTTTGTCACTCAATCGACTTTGTCCGCCGGAATCCGCGAGCTGGAATCCTTGCTTGGCCTTATGCTCGTCGAGCGCACTCGCCGCGCCTCATCGTGGCGGATGGCCCCATCAACCCCTCACACCCGTGGAGACCGATCCATGAGCACACAGTCCAACGCCGAAGACAAACGCGAACAGCGCCTGAAGCTGCTGGACGACCACATAGGCCGTGCACTTGCGCAGAGCGAACAAAGTGGTGAGCTGCGCGCCGCGCGCAGCTGGGGAAAGCCCCTGGACCTGGGCGACGGCTACGACGAAACACCTTCGGAGCTGCGCATGGGTTACAAGATCCTGAAAGACGCCGGCGTGCTGCCCCCTGAAGTGGAACTGATGAAACACATCGAAGCACAGCGCCAGGCGCTCGCTGAAGCACCCGATGCCAGCAGCGCCGAGCCCCTGCGCCGGCAACTGGTAGACCTGCAGCAGCAGTTGTCGCTGCGGCTGGAGAAACTGCGCACCAGCGGCAACCTGTAGGCGCCTGCCGCAACGCAGGCAGCTGCGGCCCGTCTTCGTCAGACCAGCGGTTCAGCCAACTGTTCTGCCGCCACCACACGCTGCACTGCAGGCCGCGCCAGCATGCGCTGCAGGTAGGGGCCGATGTGTGCAAAAGCACGCGCCGGCGCAGTTTCAAAGCCGCGCGTCCAGCGGCACAGCATCAACGCATAGGGGTCCAGCAAGCTGTACCGGTCGCCCAGCAACCAGGGGCCGCCATGGCTGGCCAGATGGGTGTCCAACTGCTGCAGACACACCACCACGCGCAGCTGGGCATGCAGCTTTACCTGGCGTGCGCCTTCGGTGTTGTGGTCGTCCAGCAGCCGCTCACCATAGAAGTAATGCAGCAGCGTGGCCTGCACGGTGTTGGTCATCCAGATCAGCCATTTGTACAGATGAGCACGCTGTGCGCTGCCCAGCGGCGGCGCCAACTGTGCCGCCAGATGGGTGTCGGCCAAATGCAAACAAATGGCCGCTGTTTCGTACAACACCAAATCGCCGTCCACCAGCACCGGGATCAAACCGTTCGGATTGAGTTTCAGGTAAGCCGCCGACTTGTGTTCACCGTGTTCGCGGTCAACCAGCTGCAAGGCAAAGGGCACACCCAATTCGTGCAGCAACACATGCGGAGCAAAACTGGCGTTGCTGGGGTGGTAGTGCAATGTCATCATGGCCGCCATCATGACAGGCCAATGTGGTGACCTTAAGCTTGATGCCGAAACCCCAGCCCGAGCCCTACAAAACTTGCAAATCGAAAAACGACCTTAACCGCCCTTGCAGCTGACCACCAGGAACTCTCACCATGTCGAACTACAGCGCGCACGTACTTTGGCAGCGTCAGCCCGATGAGCCCTTTGTCGACAACCGCTACAGCCGCCAACACCAGCTGAACTTCGACGGTGGTGCCCGCGTCACGGGCTCGTCGTCACCGCACGTGGTGCCTGTGCCATTTTCAAACGCCAGCGCTGTCGACCCGGAAGAGCTGTTTGTGGCTTCGCTGGCCAGTTGTCACATGTTGTGGTTTCTCAGCCTTGCCGCCGGCCGCGGCTATTGTGTGGATGCCTACACCGACCACGCAGCCGGCGAAATGGCCCGCAATGCAGACCGCCAAATGGTGATGAACGTGGTTACCTTGCGCCCGCATGTGGTGTTTGGTGGCAGCAAACAGCCCGACGCCGCGGCGTTGGCCGAATTGCACCACCAGGCGCATGGGTCTTGCTACATTGCCAATTCGGTAAAAACCGAAGTGCGTTGCGAGCCGCAGACTTGATTGCATTGTTGGGGCTTGGCGTTCAACACCTGTTAACGCCTTAATGGTCAGCGCCCTGCAGGCAGTCATTGCAAACCATACGATTGAATGGCGCCACCGGCCGTTGTGATAAGGTTATGTCTGTTTGCAACGGGTTATATGAATGAAGGTGAATGCCCTTCAGGCCATCAGACTGCAAACCGCAAACCTACTCCAGCCGGGAACGTGATGAAAAAGACTTACGAACAAGTTCTGAAGCAAATAGAAGTTCTGCAAGAACAAGCCGAGACCCTGCGCCGCAGTGAAGTGGCTGGTGTTATTGACCGCATCCGCGGCGCCATCACTCATTACAAGCTCACGGCCGCAGATCTGGGGCTTGCAGGCCCGGCCAGGCAGAGCGCCGCCCAGGCCGCACCCCTCAAACGCAAGCTCAGCAAAAAAGCTGCAGCCAAAGCCGCGGCCGTGGTGAAGTACCGCAATGACACCGGTGGCAGTTGGGGCGGCATCGGCAAACGCCCGCAATGGCTGCGCGACGCGCTGAACAACGGCAAAACGCTGCAAGACTTTCTCGTCAAATAAAGCCCTCGCGCGGGCGAAGCCTGCACGAACAGGCGCGGCTTGAAGCGCGGCACAACGCGCTGCGCAACCCGGCTCACCACACGAATGGGCGAGTCAGGCCCCAATGCTGTTCGCTTAGAGCCGTTCGCACTGAGAGTGTGGAAGTGCCGGGCGGGGGTTCGACAAGCTCAGCCCCAACGGCATTTTTACAAAAACACCAGTATTGTTTGAGGACCCCGCGTGGTGGAACGCGTGCTCC
>JANNMQ010000494.1:0-7142 GCA_031398045.1 Rubrivivax sp. | reverse complement strand
CAGGCGGGTGTGGTCCACCGGGCGCCATGAAGCAGGTCTTGCAGAACCTCAAGGATGGCTCGACCGAAGTGGTCGAGGTACCGGCGCCCCGTGCGGGCCGCGGGCAATTGCTGATCAGCAGCACCTGCACGCTGGTGTCGGCGGGCACCGAACGCATGCTGGTCGACTTCGGCAAGGCGGGCTTCATCGACAAGGCCCGGCAACAGCCTGACAAGGTGCGCATGGTGCTGGACAAGATCCGCACCGATGGCCTGGCACCCACGGTGGCCGCCGTGCGCAACAAGCTTGATCAGCCGCTGCCGATGGGTTATTGCAACGTCGGTGAAGTGCTGGAACTGGGCGCTGGCGTCAGTGGCTTCGCGGTCGGTGACCGCGTGGCCAGCAACGGCAAACACGCGGAATTGGTGTCGGTACCGGTCAACCTGTGCGCGAAGGTGCCCGACGGCGTGCCCGACGAAGACGCTGCCTTCACCGTGCTGGGTGCCATTGCATTGCAGGGCATTCGCCTGGTGCAACCCACGCTGGGCGAGGCGGTGGTGGTCACGGGCCTGGGGCTGATCGGCCTGGTCACCGTGCAACTGCTGAAGGCACAAGGCTGCCGAGTGCTGGGCCTGGATTTCGACGCCGAGAAGCTGGCACTGGCGCGCCAGTTCGGCGCTGAGGTGGTGGACCTCAAGAGCGGCGCCGACCCGGTGGCCGCAGCGCAGGTCTTTTCGCGCGGGCGAGGGGTCGACGCCGTCATCATCACCGCCAGCACGAAGAGCAACGAACCGGTGCACCAGGCGGCGCAGATGTGCCGCAAACGCGGGCGCATCGTGCTGGTGGGCGTGACGGGGCTGGAGCTGTCGCGCGCAGATTTCTTCGAGAAGGAGCTGACCTTCCAAGTCAGCTGCTCTTACGGCCCGGGCCGCTACGACGCCAACTACGAAGAGAAAGGTCAGGACTATCCGGTGGGCTTTGTGCGCTGGACTGAGCAGCGCAACCTGGAAGCGGTGCTGGACATGCTGGCCGAAGGCCGGCTGCACATCGCGCCGCTGGTGTCACACCGTTTTGACATCACGCAGGCCGAACAGGCCTACGCGGTGGTGGGCGGCAGCGAACCTTCGCTGGGCATCTTGCTGCGTTTTGCCGCAGCTGGCGCTGCGCCGGTGGTCGTCGTGCGCACGGTGGCGCTGCCCGCATCGGCATCGACGCTTGCAGCAGTGGCGGGTGCACCTGCTGTCAGCGTCATTGGTGCTGGCAACTATGCAGGCGCGGTGCTGATCCCGGCCTTCAAGGCCACCGGCGCGCGGCTGGCCCGCATTGCATCAGCCGGCGGCGCCAGCAGCGTGCATCAGGGTCGCAAGTTCGGCTTTGCCGAGGCCACCACCGACGCCGCGGCGCTGCTGGCTGACCCTGGCACCGATGCCGTGGTCATCAGCACCCGCCACGACACCCATGCCGACTACGTACTGCGCGCGCTGGCCGCCGGCAAGCACGTGTTTGTGGAAAAACCGCTGGCACTGAACTTGAAAGAGTTGTCGGCCATCGAGGCCGCAGCCCTGTCCGCGCCGGGGCAATTGCTGATGGTCGGTTTCAACCGCCGCTTTGCGCCTCAGGTGGTGAAGGTCAAGCAGCTGCTCAGCGGCGCTCCGGGCCCCAAGACACTGGTGATGACGGTCAACGCAGGCGCCATCCCGGCCAACCACTGGACGCAAGACCGCGAAGTGGGTGGCGGCCGGCTGGTTGGAGAAGGTTGCCATTTCATCGATCTGTTGCGCTTTCTGGCCGCTTCCGCGATTGAGTCGTTCCAGGTGGCGCGCATGAGTGCCGCTACAGCAGACACCGCCACCGTCACGCTGCGGTTTGCCGACGGTTCACTGGGCACGCTGCACTACCTGGCCAATGGCAGCAAGGCCTTTGCCAAGGAAAGGCTGGAGGTCTTTTGCGCCGGCCGAGTGCTGCAACTGGACAACTTCCGCCGCCTGCAGGGTTTTGGCTGGCCGGGCTTCAGCAAGCTCAACCTGTGGCAGCAGGACAAGGGGCAGGCAGCCTGCGCAGCAGCTTTTGTGCAAGCGATGAAAAGTGGCGGACCTTCTCCCATCCCGCTGGATGAACTGATTGAAGTCGGGCGCATCAGCATCCAAATCGAAGAGGCCCTGCAATGAGCCCACGGCGCTCACCTCTGGTCGATGTCATCGCCGGTGCCAGACCCAACTTCATGAAAATCGCGCCCATCCTGCGCGCCATACAGCAGCGCCAGGCCGAGGGCAGCGCGTTGCGATACCGCCTGGTGCACACCGGCCAGCACTACGACGCGCGCATGTCGGGCGATTTTTTCACCCAACTGGGCATACCCGAGCCCGACGTGAACCTGGAATCCGGCTCGGGCACGCAGGCCGAACAGACGGCCAGCATCATGGTGAAGTACGAGCGCCTGCTGCTCGACGCCCCCAGCGACCTGTGCCTGGTGGTGGGCGATGTGACATCAACCATGGCCTGTGCCATTGCCGCGCAGAAACTGCGTGTGCCGGTGGCGCATGTGGAAGCGGGCATACGGTCCGGCGACTGGACGATGCCCGAAGAAATCAACCGCCTCGTCACGGACTCGATCTCTAACTGGTTTTTCACCACCAGCGCGGTTGCCAATCGGAACCTACGTGATGCGGGCGCGCAAGACAGCCAGATCCATTTTGTCGGCAACACGATGATCGATACCTTGCTGGCCAACCTGGACCGCCTGCGACCGCCGTCGTTCTGGCAGCAGGCTGGGTTGCAGCCCGGGGGCTATTTTGTGATGACGTTGCACCGCCCGGCCAACGTGGACGACGCAGCGGGCTTCGCCCAGTTGATCGCAGCCGTGGCGCAAGCCGTGCGAGGCCTGCCGGTGGTGTTTCCTGTTCACCCACGCACGGCCAAGACGCTGGATGCATTGCCCAACCGTCCGCCCGCACTGTGGGCCGTGGAACCGCAGCCCTACTTAGAATTCAACTACCTGGTGCGCCACGCCAAAGGCGTCATCACCGACAGCGGCGGTGTGACGGAAGAGACCACCGTGCTCGGGGTGCCCTGCATCACACTGCGCAACACCACCGAACGCCCCGAGACGGTGACCTTGGGGACCAACGAGCTGATCGGCACCGACCCCGCTGCGCTAAAGCCGGCACTGGACAAGCTGTTTGCCGGACAGTGGAAAAAAGGTGCCATTCCCGAGCTGTGGGACGGCCGCACCGGCGCCCGCATCGCTGAAGTGCTGGAACGTCTGCTCGACTGTTGAACCTGCGATGAAGGTCCGGGCTGCGCATATTGGCCGGCTATGGCGCACCGTGCGCTGGCTCAAGGCCGAGCAACTGTGGGGCCGCCTGCGCTTTCGCCTGCAGCGGCCCCGGCCAGACCTGCGCGCCGCGCCTGCACTGCGCGCGGCCACAGGCGCGTGGGAGTTGCCTGCCCGGCGGGCGCAAAGCCTGGTCGGCCCGACACGTGTGCGCTTTTTGTCTGAAGAAAGCGAACTGGACCCACTCGGCTGGGACCACCCGACGGTGCCGCTGCTGTGGCGCTACAACCTGCACTACTTCGACGACCTGAACGCCGAAGGGGCTGTCCTGCGCCGGCCTTGGCAATGCGCGTGGGTGCAGCGCTGGTGTGAAGAAAACCCACCGGGCAGCGGCACAGCGTGGGCGCCTTACCCGACCAGCCTGCGCATCGTGAACTGGATCAAGTGGTTCCTGGGCGGCCAGTCGCCGCAGCCCACCTGGCACCATAGCCTGGCGGTGCAGGTGCGCTGGCTCAACCAGCGGCTGGAATGGCATCTGTTGGGCAATCACCTGTTCGTCAATGCAAAGGCGCTGGTGTTCGCTGGCCTGTACTTCGAGGGCGCAGAGGCCGAGAGCTGGCTGGCTACCGGGCTGCGCATCCTGCAGCGCGAATTGCCGGAACAGGTGCTTGCCGATGGCGGTCAGTTCGAGCGCAGCCCGATGTACCACGCGCTGGCACTGGAAGACTTGCTAGACCTGCTGAACATCGCCGCGGCCCGCGCCGGCGGCCTGGCGCGGGCCACCCCAGCCCAGCGTGCTGTTCACGACACGGTACCCCTGCTGCGAAGTCGCAGTGCCGCGATGTTGTACTGGCTGCGCTGCATGTGCCACCCGGCAGGGGCGCTGGCGCGCTTCAACGACAGCACGGAAGGTATCGCACCCGCCACCGCTGACCTTCAGCGTTATGCCGCTGCGTTGGGCGTTGCGGCGCCACAGGCAGCGGACGCCGGCACCACCGAGCTGCAGCCCAGCGGTTATGTGCGATGCGCGCGCGGCAATGCGGTCGCCTTCATCGATGTGGCACCCATCGGCCCTGACTACCTGCCAGGCCACGCCCATGCCGACACCTTGAGTTTTGAGCTCTCGGTGGCCGGCCGCGAAATCATCGTCAACCGCGGCACTTCGGTGTACGGCACCGGCCAACGCCGGCTGTGGGAACGTGGTACCGCTGCGCACAACACGGTGCAGATCGGCAGCCACGATTCATCAGAAGTCTGGTCGGGTTTTCGAGTCGGCAGGCGGGCGCGTCCGCATGACGTGCAAGTGCTGGATGGGACGGTACGGGCCTGGCACGACGGCTACCGGCACTTGCCGGGCGCACCGCGGCACCAGCGGCGCTGGCAGCTTGAGGCGGGTGGCCTGTTGGTGGAAGACGAGATAGACCCGCCGCCGAGCGAAACCGCGGTGGCGCACTACCACCTGGCACCCGGGCTTGCGCTGCTGCGCAAAGCCGCCGCCACCACCTGGTGCATCGTTGAAGGCGCCCATGAACGGGCAGGCATCGAAATAGTGGCCGGCGAGGCCAACGCCAGCACCACGCTGCATGCAATCTGCTTCGGCCAGCTCGTCGAGGCCTGCTCGCTGGCCGTCACCCTGATCGCCGGGCGCGCCGCCGTGCATTTCACCTGGAAGTCCTGATGCACATCCTGTTTCTTTCTGACAATTTCCCGCCGGAGGTCAACGCGCCGGCCAGTCGCACCCACGAACACTGCCGCCAATGGGTGGCCGCCGGCGAGCAGGTCACGGTGATCACCTGCGTGCCCAACTTTCCCGGTGGTCGCACCTTCGATGGCTACCAAAATCGGCTGTGGCAGGCTGCCACGGTGGACGGCATCCGGGTCATCCGCGTGTGGAGCTACATCACCGCCAATGATGGCTTTCTCAAGCGCATCCTCGACTACATGAGCTACATGCTGATGGCATTCATCGCCAGCCTGTTTGTGAGAAGGGTCGACATCGTGGTGGCCACGTCGCCGCAGTTTTTCACCGCATGTGCCGGCTGGGCGGTGTCAGCTGTCAAGCGCATTCCTTTTGTGTTCGAGTTGCGCGACATCTGGCCCGAGTCAATCAAGACCGTGGGCGCGATGGAGCACCCGAAGGCCATCCGCTTCCTGGAAACACTGGAGATGTTCCTGTACCGGCGGTCTGACCTGATCGTGGCCGTGACCCATGCATTCAAAGCCACGCTGGAACGGCGGGGCATCGATGGCCGGAAGATCGAGGTCATCACCAACGGTGTGGACCTGAGCCGCTTTTCACCACGCCCGAAAGACCAACTGCTGCTGCAGGAACTGGGCCTTGAGGGCCACTTTGTGGCAGGTTATGTCGGCACTCACGGCCTGGCGCATGCGCTGGAAACGCTGCTGCAGGCGATGCTGCTGCTGCAGCAAGGGCCGCCCGGCCCGCCCACCAGTCTGGTGCTGCTGGGCGACGGCGCGCGCAAGGCCGACTTGAAGCGGCAGGCTCAAGAGCTGGGGCTGCAGAACGTGCGCTTCATCGACACCGTCAGCAAGGACCAGGTGGCGCGTTACTGGTCGGTACTGGACGTGTCCATCATCCATTTGCGCCAGACAGAACTGTTCACAACCGTCATCCCCAGCAAACTGTTTGAATGCATGGGCATGGGCCTGCCCGTGTTGCATGGAGTGGCCGGCGAGTCAGCCGACATCGTGAACCTGGAAGGCGTGGGCCTGCCGTTCCCGCCCGAAAACGCACAGGCGCTGGCCAGCGGCATCACCCGGTTGCGCTCCGATCCGGCGCTGCGGGCCCGGTTTTCCGAAAGGGCCACGGCAGCGGCCAGCAACTACGAACGCAAGGCGCTGGCGCTGCGCATGTTGCAGATCCTGCGCAATCTGGCACCGTCAACCTGACAGACCGCCTTTGCCGCGCTTGATGCGCGTGATGATTCGTTATAGCGGATGGTCGTGAACGGGCACAACGCGGGCGTCACCGATCGGCTGCGGTGCATAACCCGGCAGCACCACCTGCAAGTAGCGCCGCACGTCGTCGTCGTTGTGCGTGCTAGCGGTCGAAACCCATTGGATCAGCGCGTGAACCTGTTCAACGTCGACGCTGATCATCGCCCTGCGCAGCGCGGCAATGGTGGTGGGCAACGTTTCGTCCTTGTCGGCCAGCAACTCTTCAAACAGTTTTTCGCCCGGGCGCAGGCCCGAGACGACGATGGGAATCTCCTGTGGTGTGTGCCCGGCCAGACGTATCAGGTTGCGCGCCAGATCCACGATGCGCACCGGCTCGCCCATGTCCAACACCAACACCTGGCCGCTTTCACCTATGGCCGCCGCTTGCAGCACCAGCCGCGAAGCTTCCGGGATGGTCATGAAGTAGCGGATGACGTCGGGGTGCGTGACGGTCACAGGGCCCCCGCGCGCAATCTGTTCTTTGAACTTGGGGATCACGCTGCCGCTACTGCCCAGCACGTTGCCAAACCGCACGGCCATGAAGCGCGTGCTGGCGTGCTGGGCGGCCAGCGCCGAAACCACCATCTCGGCTGCGCGCTTGGTGGCGCCCATCAGGCTGGTGGGGTTAACGGCCTTGTCGGTGCTGATGAGCACAAAGCGCTCGGCGTGACCTTCGGCTGCGGCCAGCGCCATGTGGTGCGTGCCCAGCGTGTTATTGCGCAGGGCGGCCCAGGCGTTGTGGTCTTCAATCAACGGCACGTGTTTGTAGGCGGCCGCATGAAAAACCACTTGCGGGCGCCACTGCGCAAACAGGCGGCGTAGGTGCGGCAAGTCTTTCACATCCCCCAGTAGCCGCACCAGCGGCAGCGCGGGGACAAGTTCAGTCAGTTCCTGCACGACGGGGTAGAGATTGAATTCGCTCAGCTCCAGC
>JANNMQ010000489.1:0-3479 GCA_031398045.1 Rubrivivax sp. | reverse complement strand
CGCTGCAACCTGACGATCCTGTCCGAGCCCGGTCAGGAAGACCTGGCCGCATTCCTGGCCGCGCAGGGTGTCGAGGTCGTGGCCTCGCTGCCGTGCTATTCGGTCGCCAACGTCGACCGACAGCGCGGCGACGGCGTGTTTGACCGCAGCATTGCGGGGCTGCGACAGCTCAACGCGCTGGGCTATGGGCAGCCCGGCAGTGGCTTGGTGCTGAACCTGGTCTACAACCCCCAGGGCCCCGCACTGCCACCGCCACAAGGGCCTTTGCAAGCCGACTACGAACGCGAATTGCTGCAGCACTTCGGCATCCGTTTCAACCACCTGTTTGCGCTGACCAACATGCCCATTCAGCGCTTTGGCAGCACCCTCGTTAGCAAGGGCACTTTCAGCAGCTACATGCAGCTGCTGCGGGGCGCTTACCGCGCTGAAAACCTGGCCACGGTGATGTGCCGCAACACCCTGAGCGTGGATTGGCAGGGTGACTTGTACGACTGCGACTTCAACCAGATGTTGGGGCTGCGTGCGCGCCTTCCGGGTTCTCTACAAGGTGCCATGCCGGGTGAACTACCGGGTGCGCCACCGGTAGCGCGCCCGCACCTGCGCGACCTGCTGCGGCCGACTGTGGCTGCCACTGCGCTGCAAGGCCAGCCCATAGTCACCGCTGACCACTGCTATGGCTGCACCGCGGGCCAGGGCAGCAGCTGTGGTGGTGCACTGCAGGCCCCGGTTGCTGCCCCGGCGGTGGCCGTGGTGCAGATGGTGGCGCGGTCGAAGGCGGTGGTGGCTGGCGCGTGAAGCCCAGGCTCAGCATCGTCATACCGGTGCTGAACGAAGCCGCTGGTGTGCAAGCCGCGCTGAAGGCACTGGTGGGCCTGCGGCAGCGCGGCGTGCAGGTCATCGTGGTGGATGGCGGCAGCACGGACCAAACCCCAGCCCTGGCGCAAGACCATGCCGACCTGGTGTTGGCCGCAGCCCGTGGGCGCGCACGGCAGATGAACGCCGGTGCGCAGCAAGCGGCTGGTGATGTGCTGCTGTTTTTGCACGCCGACACGCAGCTGCCGCCCGATGCCGATGCCCGTTTGCTGGCGGCAGTGCAAGCCGGGGCGCTGTGGGGTCGTTTTGACGTTTGCATCAGCGGCCGGCCGCTGATGCTGCGTGTGGTGGCCGCGCTGATGAACCTGCGCTCACGCAGCACTGGCATCGCCACCGGCGACCAGGCCATCTTCGTGCGCCGTGTTGTTTTTGAAGAGGTGCAGGGCTACCCCGACCAGCCGCTGATGGAAGACATCGAACTGTCGCGTCGGCTGCGCCGGTTGGCACCCCCTGCCTGCCTGCGTGACCGTGTGACCACCTCCGGCCGGCGTTGGGAACAAGGTGGTGTGTGGCGCACCATCGTCTTGATGTGGCGCCTGCGCTGGCGGTACTGGCGCGGTGCGTCGGCCGCCGCCCTGGCCGAGGTTTATCGCTGACAGGCTGCCATGCAGCCGGCCATCACCGTGTTTGCCAAGGCGCCCGTGCCGGGTTTGGCCAAGACGCGCTTGATTGCGGCGCTGGGTGCAGCAGGCGCCGCTGCATTGGCCGAACGCCTGTTGCAGCAGGCCACCGCAGCGGCAGTGGACGCCCGTCTAGGCCCTGTAGAGCTGTGTGTCACGCCCGACCCCACACACCCGGCTTTCCTGCATCTGTCTGCGCAGCATGGCCTCAGCCTAACCTTGCAAGGTGACGGTGACCTGGGTGCGCGCATGCGCCGCGCACTCGCGCGCCAGTTGCAGCTGCACCCGCAGGTGCTGCTGATGGGCACTGACGCTCCGGCGCTGGATGCCCCGTTGCTGCGCCAGGCGTCCAGCCTTCTGAAGACCCACGATGCGGTGTGGGTGCCGGCGCTGGATGGTGGTTATGCACTGGTGGGCCTGCGGCGCCAGCAGTCGCGCCCGCTGGATGCCGTGCTGCAGGCTCTGTTCGACGGCATGACCTGGAGCACCGCGCAGGTGATGCAAGACACCCGGCAGCGCGCCCATGCAGCGGGCATGGTTTGGGCTGAAACCCAGGCCGTGGCTGATATCGATGTGCCGCGCGACCTTCAGCATCTGCCGGCGGGTTGGCTTTCGCCCGCTTTGTCAGCTGCCGACCCGTTCCACAAAGTCCCGTCTGAAGGCCCGCGGTGACGCGCCCGTGGCGCGCTGGAACACCCGGCTGGTCAGGAACCGCGTCTATGCACTGGTGAGGTGTCGGTTTTGGTTGTGAGCTGATCGACCAGTGAGTTGACGGGATTGCGCCTGCCTGACCGGGCTTACATTCACAGCGTCAAGACCGCTGCAGCGGGTACTGCCAGCGCCACCATCCACAACACCAGAGACTTCTCCCATGCGTACACAGGTTTGCATCATCGGCGGTGGGCCCTCGGGGCTGATGCTGTCGCAGCTGCTGCATTTGAAGGGCATCGACACCATCGTGCTCGAACGCCAGAGCCGCGAATACGTGCTCAGCCGCATCCGCGCCGGTGTGCTGGAGCATGGTTTTGCCAAGCTGATGCGCGAAGCCCAGTGCGGCGAGCGCATGGACCGCGAGGGCGAGATTCACCACGGATTTTTCATCGCTCACAGCGGGCGCATGGATCGGGTGGACCTGCACACACACACCGGCGGCAATTCCGTCGTGGTCTACGGCCAGACCGAGCTGACGCGTGACCTGTACGAAGCGCGTGACCGCATGAAAGGTGTGGTCATCCACAACGCCGAAGACGTGCAGCCGCATGACCTGAAGAGCAACCAGCCCTGCGTCAGCTACCGCAGCGGCGACGAGGTGGTGCGCATCGACTGCGACTACATCATCGGTGCCGACGGTTTCCATGGTGTCAGCCGCAAGTCCATCCCCAAAGACGTACTCAGGGAATATGAAAAGGTCTACCCGTTCGGTTGGCTGGGCGTGCTGTCGCGCACCAAGCCGGTGTCTCCGGAACTGATCTACGCCCGCCACGAACGGGGTTTTGCTCTGTGTTCGCTGCGCTCACAAGTGCTCAGCCGCTACTACATCCAGGTGCCGCTGACCGACACCTTGCAGCAGTGGGGCGACGACGCTTTCTGGCAAGAGCTGAAACGCCGCTTGCCGGCAGAAGTGGCTGCGCGCATGGTGACTGGTGCTTCAATCGAAAAATCCATCGCGCCGCTGCGTTCCTTCGTGGCCGAGCCCATGCGTTATGGCAACCTCTTTTTGGCCGGTGACGCGGCACACATCGTGCCGCCCACGGGAGCCCGCGGCCTGAACAGCGCGGCGTCAGACATCTACTACCTGTACCACGCGCTGGTGGCGCACTACCAGCAACGTGACGACGCGGGGCTGGACAACTACTCGGCCAAGGCGCTGGCGCGGGTGTGGAAGGCGCAGCGTTTTTCTTGGTGGTTGACGACGCTGCTGCACACCTTTCCTGACAGCAACGGCTACGACCAGCAGCTGCAGCGGGTTGAGCTGGAGTACCTGTT
>JANNMQ010000430.1:0-3984 GCA_031398045.1 Rubrivivax sp. | reverse complement strand
GCAGACTTGAAGAAGAAGGGCCAGATGATTGGCGCGAACGATTTGATGATCGCCGCCCATGCGCGAAGCCTGGATGCCGCTGTGGTCACCAACAAGGTGAAGGATTTTGGGCGGGTCAAGGGATTGAAGGTTGAGAACTGGCTGGCCTGATGCTTTGAAGCACTCCCTGCGTTCAAAGACGTAGGCTTTGCTACATGCAATTGACCATCAATATCTTGCAACCAGACCAGTTTGTGAATCGATTGAAGGAGCCCAAACCATGAGCGCATTAAGTGTCCGCCGGATGTTGCTGGTGAAGGCCTAGATCGTCGCTGAGTTTGGTAGGCCGTCGGCCTGAACCCCCGCAGCGCCGCCGACGCTCAACTGTCGCTGGCCCTTCGGGCGACCATCTGCAGTACGCAACGACGGGGCCGGCGCACAACTCGCCTTTGGCTCGGACAAGTGCGCCTCTGTCGGTCTGCTGCGCAGCCCCCAGACCCCATCGTTTTACGTGCTTCGAGGCAGCGACAGACGAGCGCCAGTGGCGCTGCGGGGGTTCAGGCTGGGGAGTGACGTTGGGGCTAACCGGCGCGCGAAAGGATGCGAAGCCGACTGCAACGTGTACTGTTGAGTCACAGGTTAAACCTCTTACTCACGTTGATTAATTGCGAGAGGAAGCTGTAGCTAAAGCAGTAGATCCTTGCGGTCCCGCAACAGTGCGATGCAGTCGCCATTGGTCCAGATGAGGCCACCTTGACCATGATTGCAGGAATTCCGCTCATTCTGCCGAAGCTCTGAACTTGTTAGGCTGTATGCCGACGCAAACACTTGTCTGGGCGTCTCTTGCTTGGCTGCGAGCCCGCACGCATTCTTGAGACCAATTCGATCGCAGTTCGTCGCATCAAAACCGAATCCAAGGACGAACACGCGCCGCGCCTTTGCCAGCCAATTAGCAGCAACTCCATCAACCGGGGCTCTAAGAGTTGGGACGGTCTTAATCGAATCACGAGCGGCCTTCATGGCTGCGATAAGTGCCGCCTCGTCAAGGCCACCATAGGGAAGCGTGGCTTGTCGGGAGTAAGGACCAAGCGACCCATAAACATGATGGATCCGCAACTGACCAAGTATTTCATGTGCCTGTTGTGAGGCTAGACCAAAGGTAGCGCTGATTGCGCCGTAGAGGAAATGCTCAAGCGACCGGTCATAGTTGAATGTAACGAAGCTGACTGCATTTCCAATCAACTCATCTGCCGTAGACACGCTTACCAGCAACTCACTCCATAGGAACTGGTACCAGTCAGAATTTCCTGGCCTTGAGCCAACTCCGCGCAGTGTCTCGTTGCGCTCCAGCGGAAGCAAGGTAGCTGCAATCGAAAGTTCCCCGAGTTCCTGAAACTCAGGTCGAAATGCGATGAATGTGTCAATTGAAGTGACGCCTGACCTTTCGAATTCACCGCGAAAATGCGCGATTGAGGCGTCAGAATGGCCGCACTTCTGAAGGAGAGCGTGCAATGCGAAGCCCGTCCTGCCTTGTCGGCATATCTCCTCTCGGAGCTTTGCCCCCGTTGGAAAGCCAAAGGGCACGCTAGCTCCAGCTCCCAAGATGAATGTGGTCTGCTCGGCAATCATGGGGTCAATCGTGACACGTTTGGTGCGTCCGATTAGGTCAATTTAATGTATCTCGCAAAAATTCGGAATTACAAGGCTGCCTGTCAGGTAACGTGGCCAGCTCGAATCAAGTGAACCCTTTGCGAACACTATGCTATTTTGCCGCGCAGTCGAGTCAATGATCATCGCAAGAGCTAACTATTGCATGAACCTCCGCAGCGCCGCTGACGCTCGTCTGTCGCTGCCTCGAAGCACGTAAAACGATGGGGTCTGGGGGCCGCGAAGCGGACCGACAGAGGCGCACTTGTCCGAGCGCAGCGAGTTGTGCGCCGGCCCCGTCGTTGCGTACTGCAGATGGTCGCCCGAAGGGCCAGTGACAGTTGAGCGTCGGCGGCGCTGCGGGGGTTCAGGCCGACGGCCTGTAAACAAGCCGGCGGCCTAAACCCAAACCGAAATCAAGCCGTCAAAAACGGGTAATCCGTATACCCCTCAGCCCCACCCCCATACAAAGTCGCCCGCACCACCTCATTCACCGGCGCACCTTCACGCAGGCGGCGCGTGAGGTCGGGGTTGGCGATGAAGGCTTTGCCAAAGCAGACCAGGTCTGCGCCGTTGGCCAGTGCCTGCTCGGCCAGGGTTTTGTCGAGCGCGTTGTTCACAATCCACGCGCCCTTGCCGCCGGTGGACTGGTAGGCGGCGCGCATCGCGGCGTAGTCGAAGGGTTTGTCCCCTTGCGTGTGCGTGCGGTCGCCGCCGGTGGCGCCTTCGATCACGTGTATGAAGGCCAGGCCCAGCGGGCCCATCACGCGTGCCACGTGTTCGAACAAAGGCTGCGGATGCGCGTCAAACGCGTCGTTGGCCGGGGTAACGGGCGAGATGCGGATGCCGGTGCGGTTGCCGCCAATGCGTTGCACGATGGCCTGCATCACCTCACCCAGCAGACGCGCGCGGTTCTCGATGGGGCCGCCGTAGGCATCGGTGCGCTGGTTGGATTGGCTGCGCAGGAACTGGTCGACCAGATAACCGTTGGCGCCGTGCACCTCGACGCCGTCAAAACCCGCCTCGATGGCGTTGGCGGCGGCCTGGGCGTAGTCGTGCACGATGCCGGGGATCTCGTCCATGCGCAGGGCTCGCGGCTCGGACGTGGCTTCAAACTTCGGCACGCCGTTGCGGATCAGCACTGTCTTGGTTTTGGCGGTGATGGCCGAGGGAGCCACGGGCGCGCCGCCGCCGGGTTGCAAATCGAGGTGTGAAACACGGCCCACGTGCCACAGCTGCATCACGATGTGGCCGCCCTTGGCGTGCACGGCGTCTGTGGTCATGCGCCAGGCTTTGATTTGCTCGGAATTCCAGATGCCCGGCACGTCGGAATAACCTTGCCCCTGGTGGCTGATGGCGGTGGCTTCGGTCACGATCAGGCCGGCGCCATCACGCGGGTCGGCGCGCTGCGCGTAGTAAGTGGCCATCAGTGCGGTCGGGATGGCGCCGGGCGCGCGGTTGCGTGTGAGCGGCGCCATGACCAGGCGGTTGGGCAGGCGCATGGCGCCCACCTGAACGGGTTCAAACAGGGATTTCATTGGGGGGACGTTGGGAAACAAGGGTGTGATGCTAACGGGTTGCGCCAGGGTCTGCCGCGCACGCGAATTTTGTGCGGCCGTATCATCCGCAAAGTACCCACTGGAGAAGCCTGCCATGAGCCCTGCAACCCAACTTGTGTTCGCCTGCTGCGTGATGGTGGCGCTGGTCGGCGTGGTGGCCGTGCGCATGCTGCTGGCGCGCATTCACGAGATGCGCACGCACCGCATCCACCCGCAGCAGGTAGCCACCTCGCGCACCATGGGTGAGAAGCTGCACGCGGTGCAGGCCGCTGACAACTACCGCAACCTCTTTGAGATGCCGGTGCTGTTCTACGCCGTGTGCGCGATGGCGCTGGCACTGGACCAGGCGACGGCGTTGCTGGCCGCACTGGCCTGGGTGTATGTGGCCCTGCGGGTTGCGCACAGCTGGATCCACTGCACCTACAACACGGTGATGCACCGGCTGGCCGCGTTTGCCGGCAGTGGCGTGGTGCTGGCCGTGATGTGGGTCTGCCTTGGGCTCGCTGTGGCCAGGGCCTGACCGGCGGGTTTCGTGATGGCACGGCTACCCCGCTTCGCCAAATGGCTGCTGGTAACGGCAGTGGCACTGGTGCTGTTGTTCGTGGCCGCCTTGTTGGCTCTGCAGCAGTGGGTGGGTACCGAAGACTTTCGCCAGCGCGTGGGGCGGGAAGCCTCTGCTGCCGTGGGTTTTGAGGTCAAAGTCGGGCGCATCGGGCTGGACTGGTGGCCCATTCCGGCGCTGGCTGTGAACGAGGTGCAGGTGCTCACCAAGCCGCCGTTGAACGCCGAGCGGATGGAA
>JANNMQ010000389.1:0-4005 GCA_031398045.1 Rubrivivax sp. | reverse complement strand
CGGCTCCCGTCCCAACTTGCATTGAAAGCACGCCATGAACATTGCCAACCTCTCTCGCGCTTTTGGTTTTGTCGCTGCTTTGTCAGTGGCTGCTGCGGTCCAGGCTGCACCGCTGAGGGCCTTTAATTTCGAAGCTGAACTGGAGGGTTTTGTCGAACGCGAGCCAGCGCGACCCACGGCCCTGGTGGTGGCTGATCCGCTGCATTCCGGGCGCGGGCAGGTGTTGACGTTTCAACGCGCAGGCTCCAGTGGCACGCTGTTCAGCGTTGATGCCGTCACCAGCAACGACGGCAAGTTTATGTTGAGCTTTGACTACCTCGGTCTGATGGGTTCCACCGGCCTACCCGGCAATCTGGGCGGCTACATTGGTGTGGCCAATGGCATCGACGGTGGTGGTTTGTGGGTCGGTGGCACGGGTGATTTCCCGACTCCGCTGAACCTGATCGACGACGGGCAATGGCACAGCTACAGCTACACCTTTGATTCGGCATGGGGCACTTCGCTGATCGTGATGCTGGAAGACTGGGACGGCGCCGGCACCGCCACGCGGGATGCATTTTTCGACAACATCTCGCTGCAAGCGGTGCCAGAGCCGACATCACTGGCACTGGTAGGCCTGGCCCTGGTGGCCGCCGCCACTGGTGCAAAGCGCCGCAAAGGCCAAGGCGCCTGAAGGTCGGGCCGAAGCAGCGGGGGGGCTACAGGGTCGGCAACACCAGCCGGCCGCCTGCTTCGCGGACCCTGGAGCAACACAGGATGACACGCGCCTGCCGGGCAGCCAGCGACAGCACATGGTCGCGGTGCTCCACGGCATCAGAAACCGCTGCGTCATAAGGCATCGCGCACACGCCGCACAGGCCGTCGCTGCATTTGGTGGGCACATGCACACCAGCGGCGGCCAGCGCTTCGGTGGCACTGCAGTGGGCCGGCACCTCGACCTTTCGGCCACTGGCGGCGAGTTCAATGACAAAAGCGTGGTTCTGCCGTTGCGGCTGTGCAGGCACCACAAAGTATTCGCGGTGCAACGCATCGTCGGGCCAGCCTGCGGCCTGCGCAGCGACAAACACCGCTTCCATGTAGCGCGGCGACCCGCAGCAGTACAGGTGGTGGCCACTTTGATGGGCGCCCACCAACAGCTGCAACAGGGCGCGCCCCCCTTCGGCTTTGAAGTGCAGCTGCACCTGCGCGCGCCAGGGTGCTGCCAGCAGCTCGTCGACAAAACCGGCTTGCGCGCGTGAAGGCGCGCTGTAGTGCAGCACAAACGGGCGCTGCAGACGGTGCAACCGGTGCGCCATGGTGATCAGCGGCGTGATGCCGATACCGCCCGCAAACAGCAGCGACCACGCAGCGCTTTCGTGCAGCTCAAAGTGGTTGCGTGGGCGCGATACAAACACCGTGCGGCCGGGTTGGAACACGCGGTGCATCAGCGCGCTGCCGCCGCGACCGGCGGTTTCACGCTGCACACCCAGCACGTAGCGTGTGGTGTCAGCAGGGTCACCAGCCAGGCTGTAGGGGCGCAGGTACTCGGGTGCGATCACCACGTCCACATGCGCGCCGGCTTCAAAGGGCGGCAGCGCACAGCCGTCGGGTGATGCCAGTTCATAACGCACCACGTCAGCGGTCATGTCCTGGCGCGCCACCAGTTTCATCGGCAACACCGGGGGCTCGCCTTCTGGCATCTTGAAGGGCGGAACCAGATCTTCGGTTTGGCCGCTGGCCAAGCGCGCACGGTACTGCGCAGGGCTGAGCAAACCCCGGTAGCGCTGGATGCCCTGTTCGCGGTTGACGGGGTGCACCACAGGCCAAGGCGGTGGCATGGTGTCGGCCGGGTAGACAGCCAGCGACTGCGCTTGGGCATGCAGCACCAGGCCAGGCTGGATGTCGCGGGTGTGGGTCTGTTTGGCGTGCACATAACGCCCGGTGTGGCGGTCCAGCTCGATGTCCCACCACCATTTTTTTACCGGGTTGATGCGGCCACGGCCCAGCGTGTCGTCCAACCGCGCCAGCGTGCGCGCCTGCCCGGGCAGGTGCATGGCAGCCCAGCGCCAGGCGCTGTCGGCCAGCAGCCCTTCCAGGTTCCAGGGGCAGGTTTTCATGCAGCGCCCGCACATGCCGCCACCGCTGTTGGTGATGCGGTAACGGGCGCACTTCTCAGCGTCGCTTTTCCAGATCTCGTAGCCGTTGTAGACCACTTTGGGCCCGGCGGTGATGGCGCCCGACGGGCATTCACGTGCGCACTTGTTGCAGTTTTCGCAAAAATTCTGCAGTCCGAAGTTGATGGGCCTGTCGGGCACCATCGGCAGGTTGGTGGTGACGCTGCCGCTCTTCAGCCGCGGGCCCAGAAAAGGGTTCAGGATGACTTCACCGATGCGGCTGACTTCACCCAGGCCCGACAGCAACAGCAGCGGTGGCTGCAGCACGTCGCCGTCCAGCACCGAGTGCACCCGCGCGCTGTAGCCCAGGCGGCGTATCTGTTCGGCCAGCACACCGCCCAGCAGCGAAAAGCGCAGGTAGGCGCGCATGCTCTGCGCCACCGATATCCAGTCGTCGCCGCTCGCCCCTTCCATCGTTTCGTGGCCCTGGTCGAGCAGCAGGTTCACACTGTGGGCGTGGTAGGCCGGCAGTTCGTGGCCGCCCGCGTCGTGTGAATACCAGGCCCATGTGGGCACCTTGCACAAGCCCACCGCATCACTGCCCAGGTAGTAGGCAGTGGCTTTCAGGTTCAGCGCGTTGCGTGCGGGGTCTGCCGTGCTGGCATGCACAGGGCCGCGGGCTTCACCAAACTGCAGCAACAGCAAGGCACCCAGCGCACGCCGGGCGCAGGCGCCGATGGGGCTTTTCATCACGTAGTGCGCGTTTTTGGCCGCGTCTTGCACGTCGGCGCCCAGGTCGCCAAAAAGGGCACGGGCAAAGAAGTCGGCGCGTTTGGGGAATCGCGGCACCCGTTCGTGGTCGATGAGGGTGGTGGGTTCGTCCTGCCGCGGCAGGGTCTCGAACCGGTGTGGGCCCAGATGGAAAGGCCGCTGCGCAAATGGGTCCTGGTGGTGCGCGCCTTTCAGCGTGCCCAGGCCCAGCTGCCAGGCCAGGCCGTGGCTGCCGCGCTGCTGCGTGCGCGGTGCCAACGGCAGGTCGGCGGCTATCACGCAAGTGGTGCTGACGGCGGCCAGACCGTAGCGCCTGCCCAGGTAGGGGTTGTGCAGGTCGCTGTGCACGAGGCCGGCGGCCACCGCAGCGCGGTTCAGGCACAGGTCGGTGCAACTGGCGGTGTGTGAGCGGGCTTCGAAGCCCAACAAGCGCAGGTAACTGGCCAGCAGCACGGCAGTTTGAGCCGCCAGCAGCGCCGCACGTTGCGCCTGGGTGCCGACGATCCAGTCGGTGCCGGGTTCACGGGCATCGGTTGAACCCGGGTCGCGCGGGTACTCCACCACGATCACCAACGCGTGGCAGTGGTGCCGCACCGGGCCCCGCAGCGCACGTGCCGAGTCCAGCACGTCGGCCAGGATCATGTCCATGCCGGCAGCAAAGCTCTGCGGCTGGTTGCGCTGCAGTTCGTCGGCCATGGCGGCCATGTGCGGGTTGTGGATGGGCTCGGGCAGCCACGCTTCGGCGGGCACGTTAGCCACGCCCATCATTGAGGCGTCAAAGTAGGTGCCGGCTGCTTTAAGGTGCTGTGCACGCTGCAAGGGGTCTGCAGGTATGTCGGCCGGCAGTGCCGCCACGGCACCGTCGCGCACCACGTCAAACATCGTTGCGTAGCGCTGCATCGCATGCGCGATGGACAACGGATCGGGCGCGGCATAGGCCAGGGCCTGGCTGTGCGGCACACCGTTCAGCGCAGGCAGGACAAGCTGGCGGCGCAGCCTCTCAAGCGGGTAGGGCCCGAGGTGAACCGGGCGGTTTTTATAGGAAAAGAGGCGCATCGTGTGGTTGGTGCGTAGCTGTTGCGCCCCGCCACCCGCAGCGGGCTGCGGTGCAGGCACAGCACCTAAATGTAGAACTCCACCG
>JANNMQ010000385.1:0-3948 GCA_031398045.1 Rubrivivax sp. | reverse complement strand
CATCATGTGGTCACGTTGCACCGGGTCCAGGTCGATGCGGATTTCTTCTATCTGTTCCACGCCACGCTGTTTCAGCAGTGCCTTGGCGCGTACGCAATACGGGCACACCTGCGTGGTGTACATCTTGACCGGTGTCATGTTGTCGTCCTTGGCCGCAGCCATTGAATTCAGGTTCTGACGCACGGACCCCCAGATCGGCGCGGCGCCAGCCGGTCGGTTCAGGCGCCCTTTTCCATCGGCAACTGGGCCTCGCGCCAAGCCGCATTGCCGCCGGCCACGGGCACCGCCTTTTCGTAGCCGGCCTTGCGCAGTTGCGCTGCGGCCCGCGAAGAACGTGCCCCCGATGCACACATCACCAGCACCGGCAGCGCTTTGTTGGTGGGCAGCGCTTTGGCACCTTCCAATTGCGAGAGCGGCACATTGCGCGCACCCACGGCGTGGCTGGCGGCAAATTCGGCGGGTTCGCAGACGTCGATCAGCACGCCTTTCTCGCGGTTGATCAAGCGCACGGCTTCAGTGGTGCCCACCGCGCCACTGCCGGCCGCGCCGCCCTTGATGATGGGCCACAGCAACATGCCGCCAGAAACGAACGCCAGCATGATGAGCGGCCAGTTATCGATAAGAAATTTCAAGGGGTGCGCCGCCAAGTTGCAAAACCGCGAATTATAGAATTGCGGCTATGTACAAAATTGTCCTGATCCGCCACGGGGAAAGCACGTGGAACCTGGAAAACCGATTCACCGGCTGGACCGATGTGCCGCTGACCGATACCGGCGTGTTGCAAGCCCGCCAAGCCGGCCACTTGCTGCGCGAAGCGGGTTTTGAATTTGACGTGGCTTACACCTCGGTGCTGAAACGTGCCGTATGGACGCTGTGGCATGCACTGGACGAGATGGACCGCACCTGGTTGCCTGTGCAGCACGACTGGCGGCTGAACGAACGCCACTACGGTGCGCTGCAAGGCCTGAACAAGGCCGACATGGCGAGGAAGTTTGGCGACGAACAGGTGCTGGTCTGGCGCCGCAGCTACGACACCCGCCCACCGGCGCTGGCCGCTGACGACCCCCGCGGACAGCGCGCCGACCTGCGTTATGCGGGCCTGAAACCCGAGCAGATTCCGCTCACTGAATGCCTGAAGGACACCGTGGCGCGTGTGCTGCCGTGCTGGCAAGAACGCATCGCACCGGCCATCCAAAGTGGCCAGCGCATCGTGATCGCAGCGCATGGCAACAGCATCCGCGCGCTGGTGAAATACCTCGATGGCATCGCCGACGCGGACATCGTGGCTGTCAACATCCCGAATGGCATCCCGCTGGTGTACGAACTGGACAGCCAGCTCAAACCGCTGCGCAGCCACTACCTGGGCGACGCCGAGACCGCCGCCAAAGCCGCCGCCGCGGTAGCCAGCCAGGGGCAGGCCAGGGCGTAAAAAGGCTGAAGACCCAGGACGGTGCCGGCAGCCGGGCAAGCGGCACCTACAAAGGCTGTGCCACCTACATTGGCAGGGCAGCACCGCCGGCCTTTACAACCAGTTCTTCGGCCATCACCTGCTGCAGGTGCGCGGCCAGCGCACGCCGGTCGGCATGCCGTGTGCCCATCGGTGGCAACAGTTGCACCTGTGCTTGCAGGCCCTGCGCGCAGGCCACCGCCCACACACTTTGCAGCAAGGTGGTTTCGCCCACAAAAGACACCGCCAGGCTGAAAGGCGACTGGGCGTCAAAAAAGCGCAGCACCACGGGCTGGATGGGTGTTTCGGTGGCCACCGCAGCCTGCAGCAGGTTGGCATGGAAAGGCAACAAGTCAGCACCCAGCCCCGTGGTGCCTTCAGGAAACACCGCCACCGTCTCGCCGGCCTGCAATGCATGCGCCATGGCATGCACCACCCGCACCGCGTCGCGCTTGCGTTCACGCTCGATGAACAGCGTACCGGCGCCTTTGATCAACCAGCCCAGCAGTGGCCAGGCCAGCACGTCGGCCTTCGAAACGAAGCGCGCGTGCGGCGCCGCGCTGTGAATGGCCGCGATGTCCAGCCACGACACATGGTTGGCCACCAACAGAGTGGCGCCCGGCCTTGGTGTGCCACTGACTTGCAGTGTCAGCCCCAGAGCGCGAAGCAAACCGGCCGACCACCAGCGGATGCGTTCATGGCGCTGCTGCGGCGTCAGGCGGGGAAAGCGGGTCATCACCAGCATGCCGTGCAACACATGCAGCACGGCGCGCAGCAGCCGTGTCAGTCCTCGCAGGGTGCGCATCAAGCAGCGCGGGGCACCGATCGCAGCGCCAGCTCCGCTGCGCGGTAAGCCACCGTACCGGCCACCAACGTGCAATGCACCCGGCCGGTCAGCGCCATGCCCGTGCTGGCATAGGCAAAAGGTGTGTGTTTGCCCTGGCTGATCAACTGATCAGGCGTCACGGCCCATTCAACGCCGGGGTCGAAGATGCACAAGTCGGCCATCGCGCCTTCCACCAAGCGCCCTGCACTGTTTTGCAGCGCCCCCAGCCGGGCGCCCAGCACCCGCGCCGGGCTGTGGCTGACGGCGGCCAGCGCCTGGTGCAGCGGTAGGCCCACATCTGCACCCCAGCGCAAGGCCAGGCTGAGCAGCAGTTCCAGCCCTGTGGCGCCGGGTTCGGCTTCGCCAAAAGGCAAGTTCTTCATGTCGTCGGTTACCGGGTTGTGGTCGGAGACCAGCGCATCGATGGTGCCGTCGGCCAGCGCCTGGCGCAGTGCTGCGCGGTCGGCGCCCTGGCGCAGCGGTGGTGACAGGCGCATGTCGGCGTTGAAATAACCAATGTCAACGTCGGTGAGGTGCAACGAATTGATGTTCACATCGGCCGTTACCGGCAGACCCTCAGCCTTGGCGGCGCGCAACAAAGCGACTCCGGCGGCACTGGAGATGCGGCACAGGTGCACCCGCGCTTTGGTGGCACGCACGAGTTCAAAGATGGTGTGCAGCGCGATGGTTTCTGACCACACCGGTACACCCGACAAGCCCAAGCGGGTGGCCATGGCGCCTTGCGCGGCCACGCCTTTTCCCAGCCATGCGTCTTGCGGGCGCAGCCACACGGTGTAGCCAAAAGTGGCGGCGTACTGCAACGCGCGCTGCAGCACCAGGGTGTCGGCCACCGCCACGTCGGCCTGCGCAAAGCCGATGCAACCGGCATCGGTCAACTCGGCCATCTTGGTCAGCGCCTGGCCCTGCAGACCCTTGGTCAACGCGCCCAGCGGAAAGAGCCTGCAACGCGACAGCTTGCGCGCCCGGAGCTTGAGCATCTCCACCAGACCCGGCTCGTCCAGCACGGGGTCGGTGTCGGGCAGGCACACCAGGCTGGTGACGCCGCCGGCTGCGGCAGCGGCCAATTCGCTGTCCAGCATGTTGTCGTGTTCCTGACCGGGTTCACGCAGGCGCGCCGCCAGATCCACCAGGCCTGGGGCCACCACCAGGCCGCTGGCGTCGATCACCAGCGCTGCCGGGGTGTCGCTGGGCACACGGCCGATGTGCACGATGCGCTCGTCGTCGATGGCGATGTCGGCCACCTCGTCGCGGCCGCTGGCCGGGTCGATGACGCGGCCGCCTCTGATGACGATGTTCATGTGGCTTGGTTTCCGGCGATGGTACCCATCACCGCCATGCGAACCGCGATGCCGAAGGTGACCTGCGGCAGGATGACACTGTGTGCACCGTCGGCCACCGCCGAGTCGATTTCAACACCGCGGTTGATGGGTCCGGGATGCATAACGATGCAATCGGGCTTGGCCAGCGCCAACTTCTCTGCCGTCAGGCCGTAGCTCTTGAAAAACTCACCGGCGCTGGGCAGCATGGCGCCACTCATGCGTTCGTTTTGCAGCCGCAGCATGATGATGACGTCGGCACCGCGCAGGCCTTCGGCCATGTCGTGACACACGCGCACGCCCATCTGCGCCAGGTCGCCCGGCACCAGCGTCTTCGG
>JANNMQ010000427.1:0-1535 GCA_031398045.1 Rubrivivax sp. | reverse complement strand
GGGCGGATGCCGTACGGGTCGCGAAAGGCCAGCAGGCCGTGGCCGGCTATCAGCGCAATCACCGCGTACGAACCCTTCAGCCGCCGGTGCACCGCCGCCACCGCCTGGAACACATGCGCTGGTGTCAGCGGCAGTTCACTTGCCACCCGTTCCAGCTCGTGCGCCAGCACGTTGATCAACACCTCGGTATCGCTTTCGGTGTTGATGTGCCGGCGGTCGATGTCGAACAGCTCGGCCTTCAGTAACTGCGCGTTGGTGAGGTTGCCGTTGTGCACCAGCACAATACCGTAGGGCGCGTTCACATAAAACGGCTGCGCCTCTTCTTCGCTGTAGGCGTTACCGGCTGTGGGGTAACGCACCTGCCCCAGGCCCACCTGGCCGGGCAACGCTCGCATGTTGCGCGTGCGAAAAACATCGCGCACCATGCCGCGCGCTTTGTGCATGAAGCACTTGGTGCCCTGCATGGTGACGATGCCGGCTGCGTCCTGGCCCCGATGCTGCAGCAGCAGCAAAGCGTCGTAGATCAGCTGGTTGACTGGCGTTTGGGCGGTGACGCCAACGATGCCGCACATGATGAGGGTTATCCTGCGCCGCCCGCTTCAAACGGGCAGCAAGCGCGCTGCCGAATCGGGCAGCAAGGGTTTCAGAGCCTGCAAGGTTTGGGTGAGTATGTGCGCACCTTGCGACGCCTTCCAGCCAGCGGCATTGGCAGCCGGTGTCATGGCCACCACGGTGGCCACAACCAGCAGTATGACCAAGCCCCGCAGCACGCCAAAGCCGGCACCCAGCAGGCGGTCGATCACCGACAGCGGTGTGGCGTGGATCAACATACGCACCAGCCGCGCCAGCAGCGCCCACAACACCAGGGCCGCCACAAAAGCCAGTGCAAAAGCAGCACCCTGGTTCAGCAGTGTGCCCGGCTCGCCGATGGGCAGCCGGGGCGCCAGCAGCGGCGCGGCCCATTGCGCACCGAACCAGGCCACCACCCAGCCAGCCAGCGACAGGCTTTCAAACACCAAACCCCGCACCAGACCCACCACCAGCGACACCAACACCACGGCCAGCATCGTCCAGTCCAGGCCATTCAGCGGCAGCGCGGCCAGCGTGTCCATTACAGGCTCAACACGTTGGCGGCCATGCCGTTGGCCTTGACCTTCACAGCCGCCGCTTCAGCTTCATTCTTGGTGGCAAACGGCCCCAGGCGCACGCGGGTGCGCTTGCCGGTGGGCGTATCGACTTCGGTGGTGTAGGTCTTAAAGCCCAGCTTCTCGGCTTTTTGCCGCGCCTGGCGCATGCGTTCCATGTCGTTGTAGGCACCCACCTGCACCACCCACCGCGCGGCCGCGTCTTCAGAAGCCGCACCGGGTGCGCTGGCTGCAGGTGATGCGGTTGACACCTTGACGGCTTTTTCGCCGCCGCGCGCAAATCAGCATCAAGCGAAATTAGGCTATGATGCAACCACCACCGCGAAGCCCCACCCATCTTGCGATGCTTGGGCGTTTCGTCGTCAAGGATGAAAACCGGGATAACTGGCG